>QMMV01000353.1 GCA_003647435.1 Deltaproteobacteria bacterium
GAGTAGATACCATTACGAAAATCAAGCCATGGCCAAATGCCAAAAATCGAATGAACCAAGTTTTTGCCTTGCTTGAAATCATCTATGATTTAGGCCATCAATAAAGTGAATTCTGGATGTTCTACATCTTCAACAGTTTTTGTAACTGCCAGGGTTGCCAGGTTCAAGGTTCACGGTTCAAGGGCTCAACATTGGTTGGCCTTAACAGTTATTAGCTAATTTCATCAGTTTAATCTTGATGAACTTGCAAAAAGTCCAAAAAGATGCCATCTTACAAAGCTATCAACCTTGGACCCCGACGTGCCGGGAGACCTTGAACCCGAATACTTAGGATTTTTTCTTCTCTTCCAGATACTTGTCTCGACATTCGGTACTGCAAAAGTAATACATTTCTCCGTCTATAACCTTCTCAATGGCCTTTCTTTTGGGAAAGTAGATTCCACAATAGGGGTCCTTAACCATTACATCATCAACACTGGTCAAATGTTCATCTCTTTCGGCCTTGCCTCCGAGATGTTTAACCCCAAGCCATCCCTTCAGCACCCGGTATCCAAAATATATCAAGAGGCATAGAATCAGGAATCTCATTTGTATAGATGGTTCAACTCCAATTTAGTCACTTGTTGCAAAGGCATCTTTAATAATAATAAGAGAGAAATATTCTTCATCATGAAAGCCAAAGGCTTTACGTTTAATGACTTTGATTTTATTATTAATTCCCTCCGGCCGACTGGTATGGATGGCATATCTGCAATGATTGATAATACCATAGGAATGCCGAATAAGCATTTTCGCAAAACTGATCAGATCAGAAACGCCGCTTTCCCTGGCTATGGCACACCGCTGTTGGAGCGCTTTTCCACATTCCAATTGTGAGCGAAGCGAGCTAAGTTCTTTTTTGACAAAACTAAGGCTCGCTACAGGCGATGTCAAAACTCGCCTTCCGGGCTCAAGCAGTTGACATCGCTGATCTTCCGCTTCGCCAGGATTTGTTAGCAAAAAACGTTTTAATGACCGCTCAAAGGAATTTTTGTTTGGGCAACAACCCGTTCAGTGACGACCCCGCAGCTTCGGCATCGAACCTTCCGATATTGATACTGAATCACGGCTCTTGCATTAAATATATCGGGATCCCGAATGATCCGTTCGTGGTCTGTACTTGTTGCTGCCTGTAATCTATCACATGATTGACAACTCACCCTCAACAAAAGCTGTAGAATGCATTAAGCTTAATATCGGACATTGCAGCAAAACCTCCGCTGAATGTTGTGGCGGTCAACAGAAACTTTATTCAGCAGCCTTTGTAATGTCCACTTTTTTATTCATTCAACTGCAACTTTTTCGGAGATCAACCTTAATTTTAAATGTTAAATTTTAAATTAACAATGATTTTTCTTCATTCAAAATTCAAAATTATATTCGAGCCTGACGCAGAGATTAGGCAGAAAGAAACATCATGCTAAAGTTTCGGTGCTTCGCTTCACAAAGCAAACATAAAAAAGATTGTATATCCCAAGGCAATCCGGCAAGCGATTCCACGGGAAAGCAAATAATGATTCCATACCAAAGCAGGCGACCATTTTGCCAATGTTCGCTACCCTGTAGGCACCGGGGTTGCCCAAAGCGCCAGAACCATGAACTCAGTTGGTGGATTGATCGGCAACAAGCCGTCAATGATTGATTTCTCTCTTTCTTTTTCTTATGTTTCACATCTATTCGGCGATTCCCCAAGAGGCGATTATAGCGCCCCCCGGGATGAAATGTCCATCGGAAATTTAAAAAACCGTATCGGCTATTCTTTTCACCTGTTCCCGAAAACCATTTTAAACCGGAGAGATTACTTGCTTCCGGCATTTTCAAAATTTCAGTTGACAATGGTAAACCCAGGCTATATATTCCAAAAAGACGATATAGGAGTCGGGATTATGAAAACATTTCTCAAAGTTATGAAAGCCTTGTCCGATCCGAGCCGCGTCAAGATCATGAAGATGTTGCAAACGCGGGTCATGTGCGTCTGCGCAATCAAAGAAGCCCTACACATTGCCCAGTCCACCACCAGCAAGCACTTGAAAATTCTGGAAGGAGCCGGTTTGATCACCTCTCATAAAGAAGGCCTGTGGGTTAATTACACACTGTCGGATGGTGGGGATAGCCCCTATGCGGCCAGTTTGATCGGTAATTTAAAGCACTGGCTTGACGATGATCCGGAGATAATGGAGGTAGCAGAACAACTGCCGCAAATCCGGAGAGAAAACATCTGCGGAGTTTAGTGTGTTTTTTTGCCCTTCATAAATCGTTATATCGCCAAACAGGAAACTATAGAGCGGGCAGCCATTACCTGGAGAGATTGCTACGGATCGGGGAAAGATAACCGCACGACAAAAACTCTTGACTGAAACACAAGCGAATACGGAATAACTAATCTTACGTGAGAAAAATAAGCAAAGGAGCTGTATATGTCGTCAAAAAATGTTCAGGGGAAATCTAATCTTATTAAGAATTTTGCACCCTCATGGTTTGCGTCGGTCATGGGAACAGGGATTCTGGCTATCACGAGTCTCTTTTACTCACAGTATGTTCCTTTTCTAAAGACTGTCGCCCTTTGGTTGTTTTATTTCAATGTGATCCTGTTCTTTGTTCTGCTGATTCCTTGGACGCTGAGGTGGTTTTTGTACACGAAAGTGGCACTGTCGGATCTTGAGCATCCAGTCATATCGAATTTTTATCCTACCATTGCCGTAGCGATGCTTGTTCTCTCGGCAAACTTTACAGTCATTGGAAAAAATATTGCTATCGCAGAAATATTCTGGTTTGCCGGCACAGCCTTGACCATAATTTTTGGCATTTTATCGCCTTTTATCATGTTTAAAGGCGAGCATGTCACCATGGATCATATCAATCCTGCATGGTTTATCCCCCCTGTCGCTCTTATTGTAATCCCTATTGCAGGAAGTTTCATGATCAATCAGTATTCAGGATTCATCAGGGAACTCGTCATCTTCCTGAATTATTTCGGATGGGGAGCCGGGTTTTTCATTTATATAGCTTTACTCGCAATCTGTATGTACAGA
>QMMV01000354.1 GCA_003647435.1 Deltaproteobacteria bacterium
TGTCAGGCAGGCAATGATACAGGGCGCCTTTACGGTCGCGCTGCTTGTTGTGTTTGCATTCTTCATCGCAAACGAAAGACTGTGGCTTCGAACCCTTCAGCAGGAGGTAAAAGAAAAGACTAAAGATTTGCAACTCTATGCTGAAAGGCTACGACGCTCTCAGGAAAGATACCAAACCCTGGTGGAATCAGCAGATGACCTGATTTATACTCTGGATGTGAACTGCAATATCGTGTCAGTCAATCAGTATTGCACTCGCCTTGTTGGACGGGAGGCCTCAGAGCTTATCGGAAAGGATATAAGGGATGTTATAGAATACGATGATCCTCAAAGTCTATGTGCCGTACTCCGGAGAGTTCTTTCCACATCTGAGGGTATTGTCCATGAGGAAAAGGTTAGAATAGGAGGGAGGCAGTATTGGCTTGATACGAAATATAAAGCAATGACGAGCGAGCGGACCGGAATGGTTGGGATGCTGGTGATTTCCAGAGATATCACAGAACACAAAATGGTAGAAGAACGGCTTTTTCACACAGAAAAGCTGGCCTCTCTTGGCTCGCTTTCCGCCGGCGTTGCTCATGAAATCAATAACCCGATCGCGATCATCTTAGGGTTTACAGAGATATTACTTGAGAGATTTTCTCAGGGTTCCAAGGAATACGAGATCCTAAAGACCATTGAAAGACAGGGAAACAATTGCAAGAAAATCGTTGAAAACCTTCTTGCGTTTGCCAGGATACCAGAAAAGACTACTACAGAGACAGATGTGCTTGAAGACCTTCAAAAGGTCGTGAATGTTGTAATGAATACCCTTGTAACTGAAAAGATAGATCTCGTAACGGACATAGAAGAGAACCTTCCTATGGTGAAGGGAGACGGCCAGCAGCTGGAGCAGGTCTTTTTGAATATCATCAATAACGCGGTCGCAGCCATGGATGGCGGGGGGATCCTGACAATATCGGCGCACAGGTCTGATCACACGGTCGATATAAGTTTTACAGATACAGGCCATGGTATTTCATCGGAGTATATAGACAAGATATTTGAGCCCTTCTTTACGACCAAGACGGTAGGAGAGGGAACGGGCTTGGGTCTTTCTGTTAGTTACGGAATTGTGAAAAAGTTTGGAGGAGATATTCGAGTCAAAAGCCAAACCGCCGAGGAAGGCAGGGAACCGGGAACAACGTTTACGGTATCACTTCCCGTGGCTGAGCCAGAAACCTGCAACTCGAATAACAAATGACCAATAACTGATAACAAAGGAGAAATTTATGCCTGAGAGGATTTTAGTGATTGATGATGAGCTTGATATGCTGACCTTGCTCAGAATGATCATCGAAGACAATACCGATTACGAAGTGGAGACAACAAACAACCCTTCTGAAGCGCTGAGAATGCTTACAGAAAAACCGTATGATCTGGTCATAACAGACCTGAAGATGCCTGGCCTCGACGGAATAGAACTCTTTGACGAATTAAAGGACATAAATCCTGAAATCCCAGTTATCATCCTGACGGCCTATGGCTCTCTTGAAACCGCCGAAGAGGCGACCAAAAAAGGAGTTGCTGACTTTATCACCAAACCTTTCAGGAAGGATGCTATCCTTCTGACAATCAAAAGGGTCCTGGAACTTGCCCGGGTAAAGAGGGAAAATATCGAACTCAAAAAGAAGTTAGATGAAGTCAGCCACTAACCAGTGAGATTCACGGTTCATGACCATTGGAAGATGGTACGAAACCGGAGGTTCAAGGAAAATTCTACATGTTTCGGTATAGGCAGGGCCCGTGGAGGCCCTGCCGCCCTTCGAGGCATTAAATCAGGTCAGTGCTCCAGTTTCATGCCCCATCCTTCAAACATAAACATGATGGCAAAGCCGTACCACAGGGTGTAGATGACATAAAAAACCAAGGAGAAGCTTATGACCCCAAGGCGATCGGTAATTTTTTCAGGTTTGATTTTATAATAGTTATATGAGGATTCTATCGCCTTTTTTACCACGACTGAAACAATCTTTGCCTCCTTGAACTTCTTTTGTTTCTTCAGGTCCTTCTCCATTGCCTTAAATGCCTTCCACCAGTTGAAAAGAATCTGCCTCTCGTTATAGCCATATTTGCCGGAGACCTCTTGCCCACGATTATAATACATACTATCTGCATCAGCGAGACAGTTTGCCAGTATCCTGCCGAGATCACCTTTTACCTTTAACATGCTGTCCGACACAACTGCCAATGCCCCGCTTTTTTCGAAAAGCAGAGCGGTCTGTTGCGCCTGCTCCTTGTTGGCCATTATCAGGCTTACATCCACAGATTTGCCAATGAACTTGCGGCTTTCTGTCTTAGTTGCTGTAATGTAGTAGGCTGATCCTTTTGATATCGAGTTATAGAGGGAGTCCAGGTATTCCAATCCGTTCTTACCATTAAAAAGGGGGGAAAATATGATAATCAGGATAACCGCAAAAGCCGAAAGCATTCCGACCCCGCCAAAAAATTCTCTCTTATGCGCAATCATGATCTTGCCTCCTCTCCCTTTAAGACTCTGATATTTGTCAGAAACGTGCCTATCACCCAGACGCCAAAGCCGCCAATCACAATAAAAAAGGCCCAAACACCAATGGCTTCCAGTATGGCTCCCGTCTGTTTTGATATGGGAATGATATCCATTGCCCCCAACTTGGCAGGGAGGGCAAAAATACGGTTTACGAAACCGGCAAGGACTGCCATGGCGTAAAATCCGCGGATCGTGATGCCCTTTACGACCTTTGTAACCATTGCACCGACCTGGATACCGAGTAGCGATCCCAGGAGCATTCCCATGGCCAACGTATAGAAAATAAACCCGTAGATGGCATACTGGCTTACAGCGGCATAACCAGCTGTGAAGATGATCTGGAAGATGTCAGTTCCAACCGTGGTCATGGATGAGACGCCCAGGACGTAGACAAATATTGGAAAGGTCAGAAAGCCGCCGCCAACCCCCATGATTCCGGCTGACATCCCGACCAGTGCGCCGCTGAGAACCAAAAACAACCACGAGATACGTCGCCCGGTTGGGACAAGGTCATAATCAAA
>QMMV01000355.1 GCA_003647435.1 Deltaproteobacteria bacterium
AAAAGCGGGGACGCAAAGCCACGGGTCTAAATCCGAGAGGCTATGATCGCCGGGTTGCCGCGTGAATGTTGTTTTAGCATCATTAACTGCGTGTGCCTGAGTGAAACGATCGCAACTTCCAAACCTGTTTGAGCTTGAAAGCCTCGAAGAGCGGATCATGCTCTCAGGCGATCCGCTTTTTGGGGCAATCCATGTGGTAGCGCCTGACCAGTTGGATCGTCTGTTCGATGCCGCCCCGGAAGCTCCGGGCCTGGAAGAGGTTCTGATCTCAGGAGAAGATACATCTCAAGACCAATCCGCTCATCAACCTTCAGAATACGACCCATCCAAAAACCTGGACGACATCTTTTCCGGATTAACAGACGAAGATGACAGCACCAGGTCGGATGACAATCCCGACCAGGATCATCCCCGCAGCGGACGAAGCACAATGGGCTCCCGGTCTCCACTTGGTGCGCTCACAAACACTGACATCACCGAAGCTCAAGAGGCGGCTATTCTCCAGGGTTTGGAGGAACTGGCCAACTTTGGCAACCTGCTGGGAGATTTCAGGGATTTTGCAGCCCAACTTCCCTTAATAGACACTGCCGACCTTGGAGGGCTTCTCGGTTTTTATGAGATACTGCACGACAGCCTCTATACACCTGTTTACGATTATTTCAATGACGCCACCGATCCGCCCACAACTGATGATCTTCTCACAGCACTGCAAGATATATCCGGCCCCTACGGCGCTCTCACCATCACAGTTAGTGCCCTAACCGGCGGGTTTGATGCGGATGACAATGAGATCCGCTTCTCTCTAAATTTTGGCGCGACCCAAAGCGGTGAAGTGCGCCTTGATGTCGGGGACGTGCCTGCGGAAGCGGGTGTGGTCCTTGAGGGAGAGGTGGAACTTGCCTTTACCGCCTGCCTGACGTTCGATTTTACTTTTGGGGTTGATCCTGGGCATCAGTTTTTCATTGCAGTGGACCAGCTTGAGGCTCGGGTCCATATGGACGGAGAGAACATAGAGGTTGATGTCACCCTAAACGAGATACCTCAATTGCGTCTGAAGGTCGAGAACGGCACGGTAAATCTGGATGCCCGGGCAGAATTCGTCTTTCATGGACTGGACCCGCCAGGCTCGCCTGAGGTCACACTGGCAGATCTCCTGGATGCCCAGGATTTCAGCAGCGTGGTAGATATTCAGACCTCCGGTGCCCTCTTTGCCGAGCTTCCCGCGGCAGTGAGTGAGGCTGAAACCCCTACCTCAGACTCTCCCCAGCCTATCCTTTATATATATCTATCCAGTGATAACATATTTGATCCCACCTGCCTCGACCTGTCGGTTGACCTGAATGACGTTCCTTTATCTTCGCTGACTGGTGACCCCCCCTCCAACCTGCTTCAAGGAAATGAGCTTTTGGGCAGTGGAGAGAGCTTCGGAGATTTCACCGGCTGTGGAGTGGTGAGCCCCGGGAATTCACCCGGCATTGAGAACTATACCGATTTTACCCTCGGATCCGGGGAAACACTGCTCATTGAGATTGGAGGTCTCACTCCCGGACCTGGACCACTCGAAAACCCTGATAGCGGTTACGATCAAGTAAATGTAACAAATCTTGCAACACTCGATGGAACCCTTGCCGTTTCACTCATCAACGATTTTAAACCTTCGCTGGGTGATAGATTTGATTTTATGACTTTTGGTTCACTATCCGGAGACTTTAGCGCATTTACCGATCTTTGGATAGGAGATGGGCTGTATTTCAAACCCGAACTGCAGGCAAATAAATATGTCTTAGAAGTTGCTCAAGTTCCGGGCGATATAGAAGATCTCAACTTCGATACCACAGCGATGCGCGACCAGTTTCTAACCCTCATTGCCAACAAAGCATCCGGCCCGATAAGCACCAGCGGCAGCCTAAGCATTGGCGATTTTGTAAACATTGGTGGTAGCATTGGTTTTGACAGAGTTGAGTCTCAGGTCAGGGCTACTGGGCAGGGTTTGAGTGCGGAGGTAGTAGCGGGTTCTTTTAAAATCGGTGTATCCGGCGGAACCCTTGCGATGGTTTTGAATGAAGACGGCACTAAAGCTCTGGATGTATCTGGCACGTTCTACTTTGAGGGTTGCGGATTGGCAAGCGCGAGTGCTTCGTCTGTCAGGGTACAGCTAAATGACACGAGTGTCGATTATTCCACCGCCAGCGAAACGATTATCATCAATGATGTTTCGGCAGATCTGACATCCGCTAAGGATGTTCAGTACGTCTCTGTGACCGGGATGAACCTTGAGGTAAACGGGTTCTTTTACACCAGCGGTAATTTTACCGTCGAAAAATCGGCGAGGACGGTTACACTTTCTGATGGCACCACTGCCGATGTGGAGCTTTTAACTATTGGAGCCTCTAATGTAGATGCCTTCGCCGGGGTAAATGGTCCTGCGTCGAGCGGCGGGGCCATTGGCTTATCTCTTACCGGTGTCGACTTTGCATTGGCATTAATTGCACCGGAAATTATCGATCCCGCAACACAGACTGATTTAAGGACATGGTCTGCGGTTAAGGCCACGGTAGGCGGAGCTTCCTTTATAGGAATGGAGGGTTTTACAGTAGCAGTTTCAAACTTTTATGTTGCCATTAACCAGGGCGGCGGTACAACCAATGGCGTAGCCAATGCCACGGTGGTCGATTTTAGTGGATCACCTCTTACAATAAGCACGGGTGGCGGGAACTCCATTGATCTTGATTTTGCCGGGTCAGAGGGTTCGCTGCTTCAGGCCAATGGCACAGTCAGCCTCGACGTATTCGGTTTTGTGACCTTAGACGGCAGCATGGCGTTCAAGAAGGCGACCGGAAGCTTCGTCCTGACCGATGCGGGCACACACACCAGCACTGCCCTTTCCAATGTAAACTATATGGAAGCAGGCGGTCATGTGACCACTGCCTTTGCGGGTGTCGGCGGTATCGGGTTTGATCTTTCGGATGTCTCATTCGGCATCCTGATGGTATCCGATACAATGGGTACTGCAGTAACAACGGATGATGTCAATTACATGGCTCT
>QMMV01000356.1 GCA_003647435.1 Deltaproteobacteria bacterium
GGCACGGGCTAACACGCGCTTCCAGCCGACCCGCTCCGCTCGGTCGCTTCGCTCCCTCGCTGCGCGGGCGGCTGAAGCCTACCGTTAGCCAGCCGCACGTTGTTTTGGAGAAAGTTTGATGAACTATATGCAGATCAGAGAGACCCATTATGTGAGGTTCTTTGGACCGATGACTCGGCCGGTAATGCACTCTACTGATTCCAAGCAACCTCATATTGACATCTATCAATTCGAGCCGACTGACACCAGACTGCATTGGACACTAATCACTGGGGGCATGAGCGATCTTCGGCAGCACATTCCAGAAGAATTGGTCGGCAGGATAGCTCCTCGAGCCGAAATCCTGATCTATGTAGAGGAACCCAAACCATGGATGTTCAATGTCTTAAAGGGCTTGGCAGGAATGCCCTTCGACGAGAAGACCTTCTTGCACTGGTGGCACACTGTCCCCAACGGGGGGCCTATGACGGCTGAACCTTCAGAACTGACCAACTTCTTCTTCCTCCCGCCTTATTTCGAGGGGGTGGAGTTCAACACACTTCATCTTGGTGATGAGAGAGTTGACTTCTTGTGGATGGTGCCGATTACGAACGAAGAACTCGAATATAAGTTGAAGTATGGTGCTGAAGCATTGGAAACCTTGTTTGAAGAAGCCAATCTTTCCCCAGTGATTGACGAGAAACGCACATCATTGGTATCAAAACACGCAAAGCCCAAGAAATGGTGGCAGATCTGGAAGTCGTAAGTAAGCGGCGGCTGGCTAACCCGTCGCTTCAGGCGACCGCGCTATCGCGCGCGCAAATCGCGGTCGTTTTGCGTTTGTAGTTGGTCTGGTGGCGAGATACACCTTGCAAACTCGCGCGGCGCCTGAGCTCCATACCGTTGGGCGGATTAGAGAGCCAAGTACTCATCAAGTACACTTAAAGAGAGGTGAGTAAAGATGATCGAAGTGGAAGTTATGGTCTTTCCAGAGAGGACAAGAAGAAGGGCTCGTGTTGATCCATCGGTCCCACTTGAGAAGATCAAAATTGACATGGTTAAAGCCCTTGGTATTGGAGAACCAGAAGAATATGAAATTGCAGTCTCTCCGAGATCGACAAGACAAACGTACCAGAATCTTAGACCAACTCCTGGTGACACAATTATTTTGGTCAGAAAGGAAGACCTTGCTGGTTCATCTGTTGAACTGATCGGGTAGCCTCTATGCCCCAAAGTGAATCGGTATCTACGGAAAGTCTGAGTGTCGAGTTGATAGACAGCGAGTCAGAACGACCTCAGCTAACAGAATATGCTTCGCCACAGGAAACCTATGAACAGCGCACAGTTTCCGTTCGACTCTTACATCTCGAGTTTAGACAAAGTATGAGATGCCGGGCGGATGGCCTAGCCCGACCAAGTTCCTTAACAATCGAGTTTCGCGCCTATTTCAGGCTGGTTCGGGTTTTTTCTGCCCCTTTTTGACCACCCGGTGTCGCTCAGGTCGGGTTCTAGGCCGCCCTTTGGGCCAGCCCGGCGATTTTCCGCGCGTTTGGGGTGGCAGTGCCGGGGTGCCAATCTGTCGGAAAAGCCCTCCGAACCCTTGCAGAACGCGCTCGGGTGTCAGTCTCTCTTGGACGGGCTGCCAGGGCAACGGGTTATCCTGCACCAGATCGCGACCCAGGAAGAGCTGCCACTGCGCCAAACTGACCAGCATCGTCCAGCGGTCGCAGCACTCCGGGGTTTGGAAGCGAGGCAACGTCCAGTTGAGATACTGCTTACGGAAGCGGATGCTGGGCTCTACCGGCCACCGGTACTCATACCAATGCCATAGATCTTCGAGTCGCTGATCGCCTGGCTCCTGGTGCGGAGGAGGCTGATAACCCAGCCAAAAGGGCGCTGAAGGCTTCTCCCGCTCCAGATGGGCTTCCACCAAAATGACACTGAACGATGTGTCGGCATCCTGGCGCGCGTGCTTGTTGTCCCAACGTCGCAGCCGCACCTTCCCCCAGCGAGGGTCTTCCAGTTCCACCGTCGCGTCGGGCTCCCCCCAGGTCTCCGGCTCTTTGAATGCAAAGCGGTCTCCGTGGACACGGGGGCGACCACGACCACTGTACGAGCCGGGAGCTCCATACAATACACGGTCACGTCGCATCCGTACCAGAACGCCGCACGGCTCACCCTTCAGCGGAGCCAGGAAGCGGTGGTTGCCATACTTGGCATCGGCTGTGATGAGATATAACTCCTCGAGCATCTCATTCTGCCGATGGCGGCACAGCCGCTTGACTTGCTCTACGCCCACCTCAATCTCCGTCTCTTGGCTGAGTGCCCGCCTGATGGAAACAGGAGGTGCCCAACTGCTGCCTGCTTCAGGCACCCAAGCCAGCACGGAGTAGGGATGCCCCACCACGATGGACCCGCCGTCGATTGCGGGGGTGGGACTGAAGACGTATTGCAGGTCAGCCAGGGCCCTCGCTGCTGGATGAGGCCAAGCCGTGCCGTCCAAAGAGAACAGCTTGGGGCCTTTCGCCGGAATCTGCTGCATAAGGTACCCTTCCAGCCATTCCCAGTCTTGGCGACCCGCCTCAATGGCAGCGTAGGCACTATGCCACTTGCGGCGGAAGATCGGTAGAAGGCTCAACTCGGGAAAGGAGCGGACCGGTTGGCCAAGAAGGAGGGCATCGATGAGCTCAAACTGGGCATCCCTGGCTTTGGTGAACCCGTGTTCATAGATGGCTTGACGAAACTCGATTAGCTTGTTAAACTGCTCCATAGTGGGAACCTCCGGTATTGATTTACCTTAAGTTTCCACCATTAGGCGGTTTTGCGCAAGTCGCAAGCCGCCCTCGCTATTTATCTAAACTCAAGTGAATAGTAACACTAAAAGAATTTATAGGTGCGTAGAGGATTAAGCCGGCACGACTTTACCGGGATTCATGATGTTTTGTGGGTCGAGGGCCTGTTTAATCTGTCGGTGAACGGCGATAGAGGACGGCCCCAATGCCTCGGCCACATAGGGCAGCTTGAATGTGCCTACACCATGCTCTCCACTCAGTGTACCC
>QMMV01000357.1 GCA_003647435.1 Deltaproteobacteria bacterium
GCCCACAGGCAGGCCTGGCGACACCCACAACGGTCTCCGTTCCACGGCAGTCCCGCTGTCTGGTGGTTTGCCTCATACCGGGCCGCCGGTCGCGGCGCCGGCCTTCGCTGGGTTACCTACCGGAGGGGAGTTCGAAACGTCGGGTGGGTACCCCGCCTGCAACCTGGCTGTTAAACAAGACGGGCTGTGAAACGGAGAATCGGAGAGTTCGAAGAGGATATGCGTGGGTTGCGCCTGCAACCGTGGAGGTTGCGCTTGGACCCCACACGCTTCATCTCGAACCGGAGAATCAAGGGGGATGTACGCGGGGCCGTAAGTCCGCGTGAATCAAGGAGAAAAGCAAAGACCCCGCCGGGTCATCCCGACGGGGTCTCGCGTTAACTAAGAACCGCCAGAGTTGGCGGATTGTAATTTGGCTCAATCAACACCTGACACAAGGGCCACCGGTTGGTTAACAGCCCTCGGGGCGAAGCTGTTGAATGACCGTCACTTATGGCTTCGCCTCCGGCGGGGGTTCGTAGTTTTCGCGTGGTCGCCCACGGCCTCCTTTCGAACGCTCCTGCGACCCCGAGCATTCTCATCTCTGCCGTACCGTTTCAGCGTCTCTTCGTCCAGCGAAAGCGATATCTCACCGGTTTCAGCGTCCCACCTGATCTCCTTGACCACTTGGTGCAGAAGTTCACGTCGAGCATCCGAGCCGAGCAGGGACCAGGCGGCGGAGAATCGGAGAAGCATATCTCTGTCCCCTGACTTCACTGCCGCCGTAGCGGGAAGGTCGGAAAGAACACGGAATATCTCTCTTTCGATCTCTCCGGCCGGCACCTGCACGCCGGGACAGGGCGATCTTCCGCCTGCATGGGAGCGGCAGCGATAGTAACGGTATATCCTGCTGCCGTGTCGCGTGGTGTGGCTGCTCATGGGCCGGCCGCATCCGGCGCACCGGATGAGCCCCTTGAGCGGCCATCTCTCCTCGTGTTCCTCCCGGCCCGGTGCCTCGTCCGCCGCGACTCTATTTGACGGCGCGCGGCCTCGAACAACTCCTCCGAGACGACGGCTTTGTGGACACCCTCCCGCGTGCCGTCACCGTCAGCGAACTTGCCGAGATAGACGGGATTCGAAAGCGTGGCCAGCACCTGACGGGCCGTCCATGGATTGCCGCCACTCACCGGGCCGGTCCTCCGTCCCTCACGGACCTTCGTGTGCCAGCCGCGCTCCTTCGCAATGCGGGCGATCTCGCTCGGCCGCCTGCCTTCTGCGGCCATGGTGAACATCTCTCGCACCCGCCGGGCTTCCTCTCCGTTGACCACGAGTTGCTTCGTGAACGGATCCGCGTCATAGCCGTAAGGAACCGCGCCGCCTACCCGCTTGCCTTGGCGTTCGAGGGCCGCGCGGACTTCGGCTATCCGGCTGCGCATGAGCTCCCGCTCGAACTCCGCAAAGACGGTCAGGATGTTGATGATGAGGTTGTCCTGGGCCGCGGAACCGAGCTCCGGGTATGTCGCCACCACCGGGGCAACACCGCGTTGCCGGAATTCCTGGAGGAGTTGGAGTCCGTCAATAACATTCCTGGACAGGCGATCTAAGCTGTAGACGAGGACGCGGTCTATCTCCCCGCGGCGTACTTTTTCGAGGAGGCGCTGGAGGGCCGGGCGGTCGAGTGTGGCGCCGGAGTATCCTTCGTCGTCGAAACGCTCCTCGATCCACCGCCAACCCAGCCACTTCTGGGACTTGAGGTAGTTGCGGCAGACCTCGAACTGGGCCTGGCACGAGGTGAAGTCGCTGCGAGTATCGATTGACTGGCGGGTGTAGATGGCGCAACGGGAGACTGGAAGGCGTGTTGGTTGCCTCGACAATGAAACTATTGCTTTCCTTCGTGGTTACCGTAAATAGTCTGCAAATAGTTGTTAACCGCAGCCTTTATTTCCTCTTCTGGAATATTGGAAAGTGAGTTCAGTAAAGCCTCTGCTTCTTCGACGGCCTGTCGAGCATCTTCTTCTGTCATAGTTTGCCTCATATTGTAATCAGCATCTATTCGGCTACCATACAGAGATGCCAAGTCTTCCCCCAGTTGCTCAACAGATTCCACTTGCCCATTTTTCAAGTATCGCTGTAATGACGTATGTCCAATATTTCGCTCGTTCCTAATGCCTTCCCTTCTCCGATACTCTGAGCCACATACACTAAAGGCTAAGTCACGGAGAACAATAAAACACGCATAATAGGCTCGGCTGATGGCACTTCGATAGGCTGCCTCGTCAGCCCTATTATTCTGCAGAAAGTGAGCTGTACCAAGAAACAGCCTGCCATCCATCACTGCGTGTCCTCCGCTGAAAAATGCTTACAACCTCGTACAATCTCCTGTGGCCAGCCTCCTTCATTGCTTTACACAGGGCGTGTCTTTGTTCGCGAAATGAAGAGGTCGGCAGCGAACCGTACACTCGCACTGCTAATATTTCCTCATCCTCTTCGGCAGGAAGAAGCTCAATTTCAAAGTCAGCACCAAAAAAGAACGTAGGTACCGCTACCTGGAGCCAGTTTATTCCCTCTTGGAGGGAATGTCGTTTAACAAACTCTATGGTTTCCTCGTTAAGTTCATTAAACGCTGGAGACACTTCTGTTTCTGTGCCTTTAAGAATACGGGCTACAAGCGGCCAATCTATTTCAGGTTCAGAACCTGGGAAAAATTTTTCTGCCTTAGCCTCTGCATATAGATCTAAAAGAACGTGGCGCAAGTCAGCCCAATTTTCCCGCTGCGCCCACTCATCTACTTCAAACCACAGAATAAGACGATCAGAGATATTGCTGGTTGTTTGGAACCATTCCGACGCCTTTCCCGGTTTCATGGGTTGAGGAAAGACTCTTCCGGGTGCTCTGACGAGTGCCTCGCTTCTTAGCCGATCGGTCGAAACAGATAGACGACTGCGTGTGGCCACAGCTTGGATGGTCATCACATGGCCTCCCCGGGGTTGAGAGTTGTGCCCATCTTGACAAGGCGTTCTGAATATTCTCGAAGCGAAGACCAA
>QMMV01000358.1 GCA_003647435.1 Deltaproteobacteria bacterium
TTAGAAAAAAGTTGAGGATTCAGAAATCAGGATCCGCTTGTCCAAGCTTCCAGGTTTTGATTAGGGTCTTTCAACATCCCGCCCCCTTGCGGCGGGATCATTTATTCAGTGCAAAGCATGCGGAGGAGATCCTGTAATGTTTGCTGCAAGTGCCTGTCTCCTTGGCTACTACTGCCGCTATGACGGCAGGACCAGCCCAAGTGCTGCCCTCCTGAAGCGGGCTGCCATAGAAGAGGCGCTTGCTATCTGCCCGGAGGAACTCGGAGGTCTTCCCACCCCAAGGCCGCCGGCTGATCTATGCGGAGGCGACGGGTTTGATGTCCTGGATGGTAAGGCCAGGGTTCTGAATCAGGATGGGCGTGATGTAACGGACGCCTTCATAAAGGGCGCTTATGCGGCATTAAAAAAGCTCAGGGAAAACAATATCGACACTTGTTTTCTGAAAGACAAAAGCCCTTCATGAGGTCTGGGGAGCCGGTCGGGTGATCGGCAACCTGTGGGAGTGACGGCTGCACTATTTGTCCGGGAAGGGATCAAGGTCAACGAAGTGAAGGCTTCAGCAACAGATTTTGCTTGAGTAGTTGCATGGGAATTGAATCAATGGGTCAATATTTTGCTTAAGAAAACCCTGGTTCGCTTACTTTTTGGGTGTGAGAAAAATTCTTCTGGGGTATTTGCTTCTATAAAGCGTCCCTCGTCCATGAAGATTACCCTGTCAGCCACTTCCTTGGCAAAACCCATTTCATGAGTTACCACCACCATGGTCATGCCCTCTTTCGCTAATGTCTTCATCACATCCAGCACCTCGTTGATCATCTCGGGATCTAAGGCAGAGGTGGGCTCGTCAAAAAGCATAATCTTTGGTTTCATAGCCAGGCCACGAGCTATTGCCACGCGCTGTTGTTGGCCACCGGACAGCTGGGAGGGGTAACTGGCTGCTTTTTCCGCAATTCCCACTTTAGCCAGAAACTTCATGGCTATGGCTTCGGCCTCTTCTTTTTTCATCTTGCGCACTTTAATGGGCGCAAGGGTAACATTTTCAAGGGCGGTCATGTGAGGATAAAGATTGAATTGCTGGAAGACAAAACCCACCTCGGCGCGCAGTTGTGTAATGTCGGTTTTCCGATCCATGAGCGACATGCCATCAACAATAATCTCCCCTTCCTGAACCCGCTCCAATCGGTTGATACAACGGATAAGCGTGCTTTTGCCTGACCCGCTTGGCCCACAAATGACGACGACTTCCCCGGGAGCTATATGGCAGTTGATGTCTTGAAGTACATGCAGGTTACCAAACCACTTGTTGACGTTGATAAACTTAATCACTATGTGGCTCCGGTTTCTTCATTTACATTCTGAAATCACTTCTGGTCAGATTTCCACCTTGACTCCCGCCGCAAGGCGTTTTTCCAGCCTGATGCTAAGCTTGGAAAGCATGTAGCACGGTACGAAGTAGACAACGGCTGCAAAGAGAAAAAGCTCCATCGGCGCGTTTAAGACGCGATTGTTAACCTGAAAAACAGTGCGGGTAAATTCTGCTACGCCGATAATATAAACAAGGGACGTATCCTTGATAACAGAAATAAAAGTGCCGACGATAGCCGGGATCATGTTTTTTAACCCCTGTGGCATGATAATGTAGCGAATGACCTGAACATATGTCAACCCACTGGAAAGTGCGGCTTCTGTTTGACCTCTGCCTATTGATTCCAGCCCTGCCCTGACAACCTCTGCCATCTGAGCGCCATAAAAAGCAACCAGGGCAACCAGGGCGCTTGTCCATTCAAAGCGTGTCCTTCCTTGTAATACCGGAATCAGCTTGGGCAGCATGAAATAACACCAGAAAATCACCATTAGCACCGGAGTGCCCCGGATGAACTCGATGTATCCTATTGCCGGGAAACGCCAGTACTTGTTCTTGGAATAACGCATAAGGCCAAAGACAATCCCGAGGACGAAACACATCAAGATAACCAGCACGCTCATGACCATTGTAAGCAGTAATCCGCCCATGGGACCATCGGGGTATTGACCAAGCATAAAATACTTGAAATTTCTTGGAATGACGTCCCAATGCCACTGCACGGACCAAACCTCCTGTTATCCCAATGCTTCCTGAAGCTTGCTATATTCCCGTTCTTTTTTCTTTGCCATATTTTCTATGGAAGTGTGCTTGTCATACCAGTTCAAGGTGAACGAAATAATAAGTGAAAGAATAAGATAAATTATCGTGGCGGCAGTAAAGGCCTCAAATCCCCTGAATGTGTAAGCTTCAACCTGCCGTGCCATATAGGTGAGTTCCATCACGCCGATTGCCATTGCCTGTGAAGAGTTCTTGGTAAGGTTGAGGAACTGTGTGATCAAAGGAGGTACGATTATCCGAAATGCTTGAGGCAAAATAATGTACCTCAGTGCCTGAGTGGTCGAAAGACCTGTGGAACGAGCCGCTTCCAGTTGTCCTGTTGGGATTGATTGGATGCCGGCGCGTACAATCTCTGCGATGAATGCGCTTGTGTAAACGCTCAACCCTACGATGCCGCTGATGAACTCAGATTCCCCCCGGTTGTAATAGAGGCGAATTCCGTCAATCTTTCCAACTACATAATGCGATATGGCCGGGCTGATAAAGCCAAGGTGCCCGGCAAGATACATGAGGAAATGAAAGAGAAAATCAGCGCCAAAATACCAGAAGAAAAGTTGAATGACGAGAGGGGTGTTGCGGAAGAATTCAATATAAGGGGCCGATATCCACCGGATTATCCTGGACCTGGAAAGCCTGCCGATACCGAATATGGTTCCAAGGACCATGGCAAACACCATGGAAATCGCTGATATCTTGAGGGTAATCCATAGTCCCTCGACGAGCCAACGACTGTAACGAAACTCGTGGACCGTAAAGATGCTCCAGTCAAAACTCAAGAATGGTCTCCGCGTTCCTTAAAAGCAGATGGTTCTCTCCTGCGATTGGCAGACGGCAAAAGTGCCTACGCTCCTGCCTCAGAAAACTTATAGTCAAAAAA
>QMMV01000359.1 GCA_003647435.1 Deltaproteobacteria bacterium
ACATACAACATCGGTTGGTCTATCAGATTTTTGACGATGAAAAAGCAGTTAAAGTCATTAGAATGTGGACTCATTATGAATGACCGGGCATAACATTGCGCTTTCAGTCGGACGCGTCTAAAGCCGCGCCGCTGAAGCGCCCGTTGTTGCCGGACGCTCCGCGCCTCACAACCAGCGGCTGCAGTCGACTGCGCGCGCAGGCAAGCGAGCCTGTCCACGTGCTCGCGACTGATCCGCGGCGATTATGGCTTAATTGAAGAAATCTATATGACACACCGCGACAATTCTAATCACACACCGTTTCTTAAATGGGCCGGGGGAAAGCGTTGGCTCGTAGAGTGCCATCCCAACATTTTCCCCCCGTTTTCAGGCAAGTACATAGAGCCCTTTCTGGGCGGCGGTTCGGTGTTTTTCCACCTCACCCCTGATCGTGCCGTTCTCAGCGATTCCAATGCTGAACTCATCGACACCTACCTTGCCATCAAAAACGGCTGGCAAAAGGTACTGGAAATCCTACAACACCACGCAAAGAAGCATTCTGACGCCTACTATTACACCGTCCGGTCTTCTCGACCGAAATCCCTTGCGGAAAAAGCCGCCCGCTTCATTTACCTGAATCGGACCTGTTTCAACGGGATATACCGTGTCAACCGCAAGGGACAATTCAATGTACCGCGCGGCACGCGAAATAGTGTCATCTTTGAAACAGACGATTTCGAAGGTCTGTCCAAGCTGCTGAAGAAAGCAGAACTGAAAGCATGCGACTTCGAAGAGATGATCGACGGCGCCTCGGCTGGCGACCTGATTTTTGCAGACCCGCCCTATACGGTCCGTCACAACAACAACTCCTTTATCAAGTACAACGAGAAACTGTTTTCCTGGAACGACCAGGTCCGCCTGTCAAACTGCCTAAAAAGAGCGGCCCAACGTGGCGCCCTTATTATCGCCACCAACGCACACCACCAAAGCATCATCGAGTTGTACTGGGATGGGTTTCAACTACAGTCCATCTTCCGCAAGAGCCTGATTTCCGCGAACAAGAAGTTTCGCGGGAACTATGAAGAACTCTTAATCGTGGGGAATGTTTAACATGCCTAATCCTACGACCGCTTTTTTCGATGAAGCCGAATACCGCGACGGCTCCCTGGGCGTCCTTATCGACTTTTTGGAAAAAGAAAAAAGGCTAGAGGAGGCCGGCACCTATGAGAATATGCGGTTTGTCGGCTACGTGTTGGAACTTGGCTTTGAAAAGGCAACCATCATCACTTCGGACCCATTCAAGAAAGCCGTCGGCGGCATTCCCAGGGGAACCTTTCTTATCATGGCCCCCGACGACCTGGGGGAAATGCCGCCCCATTTCTCGCTTCTTCGGGTGACGGCAACCGCCCCCACCCCGCTTTCCAAGGAAGTGCAGCAGACCTACTTCGAGCTTCACAAGAAATCGATGCCCGAACTGGACGTATGGACACGCAGCGAGCTTCAGTGGGGCGCGCTGGACACCCAGGTCCTTGGAATGTACTTTCCCGACATCGATCAGCCCGACAAACCGGCCTTTTCAGGTGACGTGAACAATGTCGTCAGCGCACACCGCTACAAGGTATACGCGCCGACAAAAAAGCTCCTGGACTTGATCATCAACGGAACCGTTCGCCCCACAAACCAGTTTCCCATCGGCAAGCTTCGCTTTACGGAATGCACCCTGCCCTTTGCAGACATCGAGCAGCCGCAGATCGACGTCCGGGTGTCGATCGACGACTTCAAGGGGTTCCGAACGGCGATGTTCGGCAAAACCAGGCTGGGCAAAAGCAACGTCGTAAAGATCATCGCCCAGAGCATCATCGAGGCCACAAAAAAAGACAAGAGCGTTGGCCAACTGATTTTCGACGTCAACGGCGAATATGCCAACGACAACCCCCAAGACGGCAGCCGGTCGCTGCGCAGCGTCTACCAAGACCGTTGCGAAGTGTATGCCTTGAACCAAAGGCCAGAAACCCCTTCCAAGCCGCTCAAGCTTAATTTTTACGAGCAGCCAGACTCTTGCATCAGGATTTTGAGGTCTCTCCTTGCCCAGGATAACAGAGATTCAATCTACATTGAAAATTTCGCTAGCTTGGAGCTTCCCAACATATCCGATATCCCTGAAATCGACGATACGGGTGAGAGGATACGTGCAGTAAGAAAGGTTCAGATGTATTGGGCCATTTTGCACAAAGCAGGGTATGCCAGTGACCCCAGGGCATTGAGAGCCCTTGAGCTCTCCTCCGGTACTAGAAACGGCCCGAGCCATTTCAATCCACATTTCAATAGAAATTTAATCAATGCCGCCTGCGGTGATGACTGTCCATTTGTGTCGCCGTGCAATATAGACGAATTGGTTCAACTTCTTGAAGCAATTCAATCTTTTAAGCAATCAAATCCTAATGCACGAGAATTAACATCATCGAGCGGAAAGTCCCTTTTTGCTCCGGATGACGAGGCTCTCCTAAATTTTTTAAAGCCATCCAGCGGAAGTGCCGGCCCGCGCGTTATTCAGCCATACAGGCGCTATCACGATCCAAATGCCGGCAATTTTGTGAAAGAAATTCTCGCCTATTTGGATGAGGGAAAGACCGTCATCCTGGACTTGGGCAACGCATCGGACGAAATCAGAACCTATTTCTCGGACCTTCTTTCACGGGCCGTTTTCAATCACCAGGAGCAAAAGTTTACCGGCAACCGATTGGGCAATCATTTTATCCAGCTATACTTTGAAGAGGCACACAACCTGTTTCCGAAAGACGACCGGGATTTCACGGGCGTCTATACCCGCTTCGCAAAGGAAGGCGCCAAGTTCCACATAGGCATCGTCTATTCGACCCAGTCGCCATCGACGATCAACCGCGAATTGCTGGTCCAGACCGAAAACTTCTTCGTCGCCCACATTTCGTCGCAAAGCGAGGTCGACACCCTGGCCAAGCTACAGTTTCAATTCGACGGACTTCAGCGCGATATCCTTTCCACTCGCACCCCCGGGT
>QMMV01000360.1 GCA_003647435.1 Deltaproteobacteria bacterium
CACCTCGCTTTGCGCTCGTGTTCCGCTGCCACAACTTCAGCGACCCCTTCGCCCCCCTCCTGACCTGCCACATAGGCCGGCAGGTACTACATGCGGTTGACAAAGCGGAGAACATTTTTCGTCCCGGCAGTGTGTGGAAAGTATTGAAACATAGGCTCGTCGTTGAGTGAGTCGCCGCAGAAAAAAAACCGCTCCTTGTTGGCATCCGGATCCAGCCCCCAATGCTCCTGAATAAAGATTTTCGTCATCCCGAGCTTGTCGTAATTGCCGAACCACCCATTTACATGGATAGATGAAACCTTGCATGTTGCCCCATACTTCTTGAAGATCTGGCAGATCCGGTTAACAGCTCTGCTGTCGAGGGGTTTGACGTCTTCACAATAGTCGATGGCAAGGTCTGCCTCCCGATAGAGTTGATCGCTGGCAAGGGCCGAGCCTGGAACCGAGGGGAGAATTTCGTCACGAATACGAGCCAGGCGTTGCCGTTTTTTCACTCTGACATCTTCCGGATCAAGGAACCGCTTTTTGAGCTTGCGTTTTTTTTCATCAAACCAGAAATAAAACGCACCATTTTCCCCCACGATTCCATCTACAGGCCACATGCGGGCAATGTGATCGCACCACCCAGCGGGCCGGCCTGTAATCGGAAGGAGCCTGAAGCCAGAATCTTTTAATCTCCACAATGCCTGGTATGCAACAGAATGAATCTTGCCGGAGGTAGTAAATGTATCATCAATGTCAAAAAAGACGCCCGACAGGTTCTTCACGATCTCAACACTGATTGTTCGGATTGAAGGTATCATCATTTGAAGCAGTTCTCCAGAGTCTCGATGAACGCCCTTTCACAGCCCCGTTTGATTAGAGACGCACCAGAGAACCTGTGACAGGGACCGCCCCTATCACTTCGGTTGCCCCGGCATCAAATATACGCTTCTTCATTTCAAGGAGATTTGACGACCTTTTAACTGCTTCGTTCCGGCCTTTTCCCGAAAAGCCGGACTTTTTCCGAAGCCTCCAATTCCAGGCAGCAAAGCCCGCAATAGAAGGCCTCCTTCAGTGCAGCCTGGCTGAGTTGTACGTCCCTGGCAACGGGACGTTCCCCCTTCCAGCGCTCCCGAAGGAAATCTTTCAGATTGGTCAAGCCCTGATCCAAATGCAGTTCGCCTCGCTCGTACATATGGGCAGTAACCCTGGCCCCACAAAACGTACCCTGGCAGGGGCCTTTGCCTATCCGGCTGCGCAGTCCAATGGTCTTGAGGTCAGGCTTGCCTTTGTGTTCATGAATGGATGCGATGATGCCGTCGATCACGCTCCTGGGCACCATTTCGCACTCGCAGAGGAGTGTGTCTTCTGGATCGGGCTGTTTCATCCACAGTCTTGGGGCTACTCCTGGTTCGGACCACCTGCAGGCCTCGGTGGAGGGGAGCGGTTCGGTTCGAGTCAGACAGGAGTTGGAAACCCCGAGCCGCCGGCAAACTAAATCTGCCGCCTTTTCTGCCATAAGACGGAAGGTGCTAAGCTTGCCCCCGGTTATAGTGGTAAAGTTTTCCAGGCCGTTGCGGGCGTGATCCAACAGGACCAATCCCCGGCTTACAGAACGGTCGCCGCCGTTGGTTTGTGTACCTACCAACGGCCTGACCCCGGCGAAGGCCCGAATATAGCGGGCACCCTTCAGAACAGGGATCAAGGCGGCTCCTTCATCCACAAGAAGATTTGCTTCCTCCATCGTCGGACGAATGTCGCCGGGAGAGTCTGTCCGCACCGAAGTTGTCCCGAGCAGTGAGACTGTACCGGCGGGGGCCAAAATGTCTCCATCCGAAGGGAGTCGCAAACGACTCACAACCCTTTTTGCAAGCCTGGTTTGTGTAACCAGGATACTCCCTTTGGAATAAAGCATAGCGATTGGAGCGCCGGCCAGGGCGGCCACTTCGCCGGCCCAGGCCCCGGCGGCGTTGACCACTTGCTCCGCTTCTACAGTTGTCTGCTCGCCGGTTTTCGTATTAAGGAGGCGGACGGCCTGGATATGTTTGTCACTCCGCGTAAAATCGATGACCTTCGTGTGGAGCAACAAAGTGGTTCCGAGGCGCCTGGCATGGGAAATATTTTCCAGGGAGAGCTGAAAAGGATTGATGAAGGCATCTTCCACGAGGTATGCGGCAATTACTTTTTCGGAAAGAGCTGGTTCGAGTTCGCGTGCTTCCTTCGCGTCAAGTGTCTGAACCGAGATGCCGCACCGGGAACACAAGTGCGGGAAATCCGCTGCGTAGTTTTCGTCGTCGCCTTCAACCGCCGCGAAAAGGCCGCCAGTCTCCTCGATACAGTGGGAAGCCAGCCTTTTAAGGAGTTTGCCTTCTTTCCGGCATTCTATTGCGGTCGCCGGATCGGTTGAGACATAGCGCGCGCCGCTATGTAGAAGCCCGTGGTTAGCGCCAGAGGCGCCAGCGTTTATATCCCCTTTTTCCACCACGATGGACTGCACGCCGCGCAGGGCCAGGTCCCTGGCCAGGCCTGTCCCCGTCACCCCGCCGCCAATAATCAAGACTTGTGTTTCTAACGAAGACAATCCCGATGACCTCGCAAGTTTTCGAGCGACTCTTCTGTAGTCAAGGAACCATTGCCTGTTGGGCTGGGATCCACCCTCGCACAGGAAATCTCCCTGTTACGAGGGTGCAGTGTACCGGATATAGGCTTGGGAAATTCCGATTGATTTCAGGTAAAATTGACAGAAAAATAGTAACCTGTCAATCTCCATTTGAAGGTGCGCCGTTTTCCTTGACACACAAATCTACTTTCCCCTATGTTTGACTTGGCAGAAAGCTGGGTCTTGTCAATACCCAAGAACGCTTTGAGCAATACTATTGTCTCGATTCGAAAACATAACAGGATAAAGAGTAACACTTTAGCTCTTTTAAAAAACAGACATACGGAACGGACAGGCCATCCGATTGGAGACCGTCTCAAACTCGAGCCCCTGCCTGCCGGCAGGCAGGTAACTGAGCGTAAAGAAAAAACAG
>QMMV01000361.1 GCA_003647435.1 Deltaproteobacteria bacterium
ACAGGCCTTTAGCTCAGGGCAGCTATGGCAGCCCGGGACAATTTCTCTCAATCCCTCTTTTCCCAGGGGAAAAACCTTATCTAAGATACCAAAACAATCTTTTTTCGATTTTGTCATACCACATTTCCCTTCTCCCTACCGGGCTGGAGGCGTAACATTATCATATATCAGGTGGTTTGTAAAACCGCCAAGCTTTATATCAGCCCTGAAGCACGTATTGTCCGAAACTTACTTTGGCAAAGGCAAGAGCGGTATTTTTAAAGTTTATTGCCCTTTGCTGTGGGAAAATGACACTGACGATCACGGGTGTGCAGCTTTTTATTAGTAATTGTTTGAGGTTTGGGCACAGCAATCTTTACCGATGGAACTCGGAATCAATTTTCCCAGATGCTTCCATCAAGGGGGTAGTCTATATCAGTCGGAGCTGAAAGTTTGCCTCAAGACGGTTTTTAACCCATGGCGCATTGAGCCATGGCGCAACCAGAGTTTCGCGAACGAAACGGATGAAACCCCGCACCCCAAACTCCCTGACGATGTCTATCAGACATTCAGAATAGGCAGCCAGGACATTAATGAAATGGCCCAGACGCATCAAATAATGATACCCTTTCATAGCGTTCCAGTTGTATGAGAAGGCGTGTTCATAACCATAGCCTTGTCGTTTCTCCACGAGGATGCCGGACTCAATATTCCACCGGTGTCGGGCGCATAAGTTGCACCGTTTATGCACATTCTCCTTGCTAAAAGGCTTATGCGAAATCCACACATGACGAGACGCTTTTGTCTCGATTTCAGCCGAATCCTTCGCCACTTCCTCCCAGGTTTCCCTGCAAATCACCATGTGGATGATTTGCCTTTTTCTTCCATTTGGACCATAAGCGTACTCGATATGGTTTACCCACTGAAAATCCTGATGTCGATTGCCACACTTCCGGCGAAAACGGTTCTCCGTTTGAAGCTTTTTGAGCCCTTCAAATTCCTCCCACACACTGGGAAGGCTTTTGTCTTGTAACACAATCATGAAATCCCAGCGATTTTTGCGGCACACTTCCATAACCGGTCCATTGGGATACAGCCCATCCAAAACAACCCTAATAGAAAGACGCGGAAACGCTTCTTTTAATCGTTTGGCTAATCGCTTGAATGCCTTCAGCTCGCAGTCCTGTTTCCTGGTTTCCGTATCTCCCTGTGCGTAATTGGAAAATTCACTCATTAACGGAATGGACATTCCATTGGGAAATACCAGATTCGCTTCCAGCACATTCACATGGTATTGGGTTCGGGTCCTGTTTCCATCCTTCACTTCACGCTGCGAACACTCTTCAGCCCATATAACATCCCGCTTAAATTTTTGTGTCCCATCGATTGCAACCGTGTAATGATTATCAACCAGATAGCGGCTAAATTTCTTGTTTTTGATCAACTTATGGACTGCTTCCATAAGGGCCGCTTCTATTTCATCCACTTCAATCACAGACAACAACCGCATAAGCGTATCATTGTGCGGAATATCTATTTCTGGAAAAAATAACTTCAGATTTTCAATAAACTGAGGTCGCGTCATTTCCCTGTTGGCCTCACGCCTGGACGAAATCTGAAAGACAAACATCAATATCCCATAGATCAGCAGGGCTTCCAGCTTATGCTTTAGCTTCTTTGGATTCCTCGGGTCCTTTATTTTAGATAGGCCTTTGAGCAAACCCGGCAACTGGGATTTCAAAATCCGCATCTGATCTGTGGCAGCAGCCTGCCGGGCCTCCCGTTCTTCTTTAACATTTTCATACCCGCTCTTGCGGTTGGGCAAGGCAGCGTTCACACCGCCCTGCCTGGCCGGCAGGCAGGCATCCAACCCTTCGGCTTTCTGTTTTTCACGTAATGCCTTTCCGGCTTCCATTCTTTGTCTCTTGAGTCCCCTTATTTCTCCGTTTCCCGGTCTTTGGCTTGCTTTGCTCATGCTTCCACCCTCCCTTTCAGTTGATCTGAACATAAAAGAGAGCGAAAATCCTTTACCAATGGCCTTACAAAAATCATCTTGGGGGTGGTGCTATATCTCTTCCCTTTACGAACCAGACCTTCTCCCGTCGTCATCCCTAAGTATTCCCAGTTTGAAGCCTTATAACAGCTCCCGCTATATCTTTCCGGATCAACAAACGTTTCCATCAAAACCGGCCGGTAACCCCATCGCAGATACCAATCTTCACGTATACGTCGCTGAACCTGTCCCAGTACATGACTCGCAAGATTCTTCACATGAACCCATTTCAAAATCAAAAAACGCGTGTTGTTTATGACCCATCCAAGATTCCTCAAGCGCTGGTTGTCTCCCCAGCCAATCCATTTATCTCGTACGCCAAGGGCCTTGGCCGCCCCAGCAAACAGCAGGCACCCCAACACTCCTCTATCGCACATAATAAAATATCTCAAAAACGTCCCGAACGGCTTTTTGTACCCCAGATAGTGGTACCGCGATACGTATTCATTCCACAACCCTGTCGATTCCCGGTCATTACAGACCTGAAGTTTTACCGGTCCCAACTCTTTTAAGCTGCAGGCAATATCTGATTGAGGCGCCGTCCTGCTCGTCGGTGATATCGCCTTTGAACGTTGTGCATCCATGTGAATCTTACGCTTTTCCGGAAGCTTAACCATCCCTTCTCTCTCAAGTTTAGTCAGCAGCTTCAGGCAGGCATCCTTCTTGTGGCCTCCTGACGCCGTCAGCCATTGCAGGTTTTCACATAAAGTCTCAGCCAATTCATTTCGACTCAAATTTGGAAACAGTTCAATCGTTTCCTTGATCTCTGCCAGTTCCTCAATCGTAATCTTACGACCGCATTGAATAATCCCTTCCGAAAAACTTTCAAGCATAGCGTTGGCTCCTTTCATTAATTTCCACCGCCACTATACTAAAATATCCCGATTTTTTTGTCTACCCCCTTTTTGCGAAAAGAAAAAATTCAGTGCATCGGAACCTTAAGGTTTTTCTATATATTTAAATTCGTGCTTCAGGGCT
>QMMV01000362.1 GCA_003647435.1 Deltaproteobacteria bacterium
CTTTCATCTTGCTGATCATGTGCTGCAGAAAGAGGAGAGATCCATCATTGATTCGGGGAAGGCCTGCACCAAAGCGGCCACCAAAGCCCTGTTCCTCATGCTCCCGCTTGATGAACTCAGCCTCTGCTTCCCACTTCACGCCAAAAGGCGGATTGGCCAGCATGTAATCAAATTTTTTGTCAGGGAAGCGGTCTTCTGTGAAGCTGTCTCCAAAAGCTATGTGGTCGATGTTATGGCCCTTTATAAGCATGTCCGACCCGCAGATGGCATAAGCCTGCGGGTTGAAATCCTGCCCAAATACCTCAAGACGGGCATCTGGGTTCAGTTCGCGTACATAGCTTTCGGCGACAGAGAGCATCCCCCCAGTTCCACAGGCTGGGTCATAGAGTGTTCTAATAGTGAGTTTCCCGGTGAGGATATCGGTATCAGGGAGAAACAGGAGATCAACCATCAGTCGGATGACCTCCCGTGGTGTAAAGTGATCGCCTGCCTCTTCATTACTCGCCTCGTTGAAACGCCGGATGAGCTCCTCGAATATGTACCCCATTTCACGATTGGAGACCCTGTCGGGATGAAGATCTATTTCGCAGAACTTGGATACGAGAAGATAAAGGCGGTTGGCTTTGTCGAGCTTGGCGATGTGTTCCTCAAAGCCGAAGTGCTCTATTATCTCCCGTGCGCGTCTTGAGAATCCTTTGATATAGTTTGTGAGATTGGCTGCAATATTATCGGGATCGCCTTTTAGCTTTTCAAAAGTAAATTTGCTGATATTCCAGAAAGAGACACCTGCCACACGCTCGAGCTTCTTTTCTAAAACTCCCGGTCCTTTGGAACGAAATTCCTCATAGGCAGTTAGGACCTTGTCCTTTGTGGGCTCAAGAACACAGTCCAGTCTCCGAAGGACAGTCATTGGGAGCATGACATCCTTGTACTGATTTGGCCGATACGGCCCCCGCAGCAAATCCGCCACAGACCAAATGAAGCTAACTTTTTCACCAAAGTTATTCACTTTTCCCTCATTTTGCTGCAATTACATTTGAGTTTTCTTTTTCATCCGCTGATCCTTTTTCCCTCAATTGCTCTTGATTACTTCAACAGGTTTTAGACCCAGAAATTCAAAAACGTATGGGTCTCGTATAGCGAGTTTGGGCTCTGCCTGCTCTGCTCCTGAGCGGATCATTTCAGCCAACTTTTCCTTATCTTTGGAAAGCCCGCTGCGTTCATAGTAAAGGCTTGCGATTTGGCGTTTGAGTTCCCGGACCGACCAATTGCCGCGGATACATTCGATCTCATAAAAGGCGCGTTTGAGGTCGTCGTCCAGATCAACCAACAGCTCAATATGGCTGTAAGAAAGATTCTGGATCAACTTTTCGGGCGAGATGCTCAATTGTGGGGACGGTGTCCGCACTTTTCCATCTCTTGCCCCAGATGGAGAGGGCAAGGTGTAAGGTAACTTTTTACGCAATTGTGGGGACAGCGTACCCACAATGTCCGGATAAACGCGATAGAAGCGCAGGTACCGGTACAGTTGACGGCGACTGCAATTACTGACTCCAAGTCGGCTCAGACGGTCTGCGAGCTCTGTAAAGAGCTTGTCTCCATAGTCGGCGCGGTCGGCACCATGCAGTTCATATTCAGCGATATAAGCGCCAATGAGCCAGTTGCGCAGAGTCAGGCTGATGTTTACCGCCCTACCCGCCTGAGCCGTGAGTGTTTCATGGACGGTCCTGATGGCTGAGACAAGATGACTGAACTCCTGGATATTAATTTCCATACCCCAGCATCTCCAGATTCTTCCTGATCTCTGCTTCCAGCTTGTGGGCTTCGTTTAGTTGTTCGTAAAGCTGGGCGGTCAGCCTTTTCATCTTTTCCTCGAACGGCTCATCATCCTCTTCGGCTGGCGGTGCACCTACATATCGACCGGGGGTCAGGATATGGCCATGTTTGCGGATATCTTCTATTGTGGCTGCCTTGCAAAAGCCAGGGGTATCCTCATATTCTTTTTCACATTGCTTATCCCCGCGCCAGGCATGGTAAGTATCAGCGATCTTGCGTATATCTTCATCAGTCAGCTCACGATGGACCCGGTCAATCATCTGCCCAAGCCCACGGGCATCAATAAAAAGGGTCTCGCCCCGGCGGTCCCTGAATCTGCCGTTGTTCTTGTTGCGAGTGACGAACCATAGACACACAGGGATCTGGGTGGAATAGAAAAGCTGCCCGGGCAAAGCCACCATGCAATCCACAAGGTCAGCCTCGATGATGTTTTTGCGGATTTCGCCTTCACCTGATTGGTTCGAGGACATAGAGCCATTGGCCAGCACAAATCCCGCAGTGCCCGTGGGGGCTAGGTGATAGATAAAATGTTGGACCCATGCAAAGTTGGCATTGTTTGCGGGAGGTATACCGTATTTCCAGCGCCTGTCCTCCCTGAGCAACTCACCTCCCCAATCGCTCATGTTAAAGGGAGGATTGGCAAGGATAAAGTCGGCCTTGAGGTCAGGGTGCTGATCATTGTGGAAGCTGTCGCCATGGGCAATATTGCCGTCAATGCCACGAATAGCCAGGTTCATTTTGCATAGCCGCCATGTTGTATAATTGGATTCCTGCCCGTAAATGCTTATCCGGGTCTTAGCCAGTCCGCCGTTTCCGTTGCCAGTGGCATGGGCCTCAATAAATGCAGCAGATTGAACAAACATGCCCCCAGAGCCGCAGCAAGGGTCATATACACGGCCTTGATAAGGGGCGAGCATTTCTACAAGCAGTTTCACGACACAGCGGGGTGTATAAAACTGCCCGCCTTTCTTGCCTTCAGCGCTTGCAAACTGTGAGAGGAAATACTCATAAACACGTCCAAGAATATCCTTTGATCGATTTTCCTCATCCCCAAGACCAATATTGCTCACTAGATCAATGAGACGTCCCAGGCTTTGCTTATCAAGTCCTGGGCGGGCATAATCTTTTGGAAGAACACCTTTGAGCGAAGGATTGTCCCGCTCAATGGCGACC
>QMMV01000363.1 GCA_003647435.1 Deltaproteobacteria bacterium
CACGGACCGATCCCGCGCAATCCGTTGATCGCCGAACCCTTGTTCCGGATCAAGTATGCGGAGAAAGTGGGAACCGGTACAACGGATATGATCGCCGACTGCAGGGCTGCAGGCCTGCCCGAACCGGATTTCGAGCAGCGCGGCCCGCACTTCGTTGTGACCCTGTGGCGGGACTGGCTGACGGATGAGGTGCTGGCCTCCTACGATTTGAATTCACGGCAACTCCGCCTCATGGGCTTATTGCGCACACAACACCGGATCACGAATACAGATTACCAGCAGGCCTTTTCAGTTGCAAAGAGAACGGCATCACTTGATCTTGGTGAGCTTGTTGAAAAAGGGTTGATCGAGAGGGTGGGAACCACTGGCAAGGGCGTTTATTATCGGTTGGCCAAAGGGGCACCAAAGGGGCAAAAGGGGCAATGGCAAAAATCGTAAAAGGAGCACCAAAGGGGCAAAAGGGGCAGGCCCCACGCTATGCATGTCCTCAAGCTTATTATGTGGAGAGGTCTTACAAAGGGCTCAAAGGACTCAAGAGCCGCTGACCAATCATGCCTCAGTTATGCCCCGAATGCCTCATTTCGAGAGCATTGGGGATGGTGTACCAAGAACCATATGCGGAATGTGCCAGGGATGCGCCAAATGCGCTATAAACCAGATAGAGGTGGTGGTTTTTAATTTATTGGGAAATACAACAGGGGCTTGCGCTGGACGACGAGCGGCTCGCCGGCAACACCGGCGGACCTGCCTGCCGGCAGGCAGGGATGAAGAAACGTTTTGAGGAATACCTGGACGAACTCACCAAGGGCAAGGAGCCCGGCAAGGTGCGTATTGTATTGGAGTAGCCATGTGGGATCTTGCTAAAATCCGTACACTCCTTGATGAATTGGAACATCAACCTGCTGATGACCTGGAAACGCAGGATCTCGATTTCAAGGAATGGAATAGCCGCAGCATGTCCGATGCCGTGGCCCTGGTGGTGGAAATGGCGATCTGCATGGCCAATGGCGGCGGCGGGACCGTGGTTTTTGGCGTAAACGACAAGATGACAGGACGGTCAAAGGCCATCCTTGGCGTACCCCTTGAAATCGATGTCAATCGACTGAAAAAAGCAGTTTATGACTCAACGGATCCCAAGTTGACTCCTGTATTCCAGGAGATGTCGGTCACCGAGGGAACAGGGCGACTCATCGTCATGCAGATTTATCCCGGTCTGCCACCCTATACAGATACCAAAGGCCGTGGGAAAATCCGCATTGGCACGGACTGTCAGCCACTGACCGGCACTCTCAGGCGTCGAATAATGGTGGAGACCGGGGAGACCGATTTTACCGCTGTTCCTGTATCGGGGCGTCCCGAAAAGCTTGTTTCCGCCGCAGCCATGGAGCGTCTCCGCAAGGCTGCGCGGCGTGAAAATGCTCCGGATGACCTATTACGCCGGGCTGATCGCGAGCTGCTCTTAACCCTGGGTCTGATTCGCGATGGACGTCTGCTTCGAGCCGGTGTACTTCTGGTGGGTACAGAGGATGCCATCCGCAAACATTATTCAGGCTATGCCTGGACACATCTGCGCATGGCGTCTGATATCGACTACACTGATCGGACGGACGGATATGATGCGCTTCCCATCGCGCTGGAACGCATACTCGACCGGATCATGGCCGACAATCCCATCACCACCGTTCCTCAGGGTTTGTTTCATTTCGAGATCCGAACCTATCCGGAAATCGCCTTGCGCGAGGCACTGCTCAACGCCTTCGTGCATGCCGACTACCGCCATAATGGCCCCATTCTGGTCAAGCAGTTTCGGGATCGTCTCGAAATCAGCAACCCCGGAGGGCTACCCGGAGGCATTACTCCGGACAACATCCTGCGTCACGAACCGGTTTCCCGGAATCCAACCCTGGTTGACGCCTTGACCCGCCTGCGTCTCGTTAACCGCAGCAATCTCGGGGTGCGCCGGATGTATCAGGCTCTGCTCATTGAAGGCAAGGAACCGCCTGTCATTATTGATGAAGGAGAAGCGGTCCGGGTCATCTTCCGCGCCAGTGATCTTGCGGTCCCGTTCCGCCTTTTTGTTGCAGAGGAAGCAGACGGACGACATATCCTGACGGTCGAAGACCTCCTGATCCTTCAGTATCTCTTGAGGCATCCAGAGATTGACACGGTTACTGCTGCCCGAATCACCCAGCAATCGGAAAACGACGCAAGAGAAACCCTGAGCCGTATGGAGGTTGATCTCGGCTATATGGAGCGTGGAGGCACCGGACGGGGTACCTACTGGACCCTGCGGTCCGACCTGCACCGACGCCTCTCGGCCCCCGGCCATCCAGATCGGGATCGACGTATCGACTGGGAAGCAGCCAAAACCCGGGTTCTTAGCATTATCAAGCAGCGCGCCGAACGGAGGGAACCGGGGCTGAGCAATGCGGAAATCCGCCAAATCGCCCACTTGGACCGAAACCAGGTAGTCCGCCTCATGCGGGAACTGCGACAAGAGAATCCAGAAATCAGAGCCCCTGGACGTGGTCGCTGGGCTCGATACGAATGGGGATTGAATAACAAAAATGAATGATAGCGCGCATTAAAATACGCATTAAAGATAGCCGAATGCGCAAATTAATGCGCGGTGCGCATTAAGGGAGTTGATATGGCACAAAGAAGTAATAATCCGGGCTTGCTCGTTTTGAATTGTGCATAGGGAAAAAAGCGGTCACTACCAAAATCGGCACCAAATCGCGGGTAAGAAGTGACGGGTAAATTCGCAGGTGAAATTTACAAGCTGTTGAGGGGGCTTGCCAAATGTTCCCTGACCGGAACCGAGGCACAAGCAGCCCTTGCACTCAAAGGGCAAGCCAATTTCAAAGACCGATATCTGGGCCCAGCCTTGAAAGCAGGACTTGTCGAGATGACCATTCCAGATAAACCCCGCAGCAGTAAGCAGAAATACCGGCTGCCGGAGAAAGGGCGCAAGGTGCTGGATGGAATCAAAG
>QMMV01000364.1 GCA_003647435.1 Deltaproteobacteria bacterium
CATCTACGTAGCGCTTTTTGGCCCGGCCGATTTTAAAACGTCTAAAAAAGCAGAAAAGTTTCTGTCCGAGCGTGAAAACTGGCAGCTCGTTCTCAAATTGCGCGCCTTGAAAGAAGTTGATTACGAGAAGGTCGCCGCGCTCAAGGGAAAAGTGTTAAGACTTATTTTTGAAGATTTCATAGAAGAAAACTGGTCGGAATCCGGTCCAGTGACAGAACGGGCAGCGGAGCTGGAAGGCTATATTAAAAGGGAAGGAAGATTCTTGGATGACTATGCGACCTTCATGACTCTGGAAAGGGAGTGGCATCTAAGAGACCATAGAATATGGACATGGAAAGATTGGCCGCAGCAATACCATGATCCTGAATCTGAAGCCGTTGAAGCGTTTAAGAAAAAGCACTGGAAGGATGTCCTTTTCCACAAATATCTGCAGTGGCAAATCGATGAGCAGCTCAGGGAGTTGAACCTTTATCTGGAACATATTGGTATTCCCCTTGGTCTCTACCACGACCTCGCCATGGCTGACGATCTTTACGGGGCGGACTACTGGGCAAACCAGGACCTTTTTGTTTCAGGCATCGATGTTGGGGCGCCTCCGGATGATTTTTCGCCGAAGGGGCAGAACTGGGGATTTCCGCCTCACGATTTGGAGAAGGTGCGCGAAGACGGTTATCGCTTTTTCATCCACGAACTGAAAAGAAACTGCTGCTTTGGAGGATGTCTGCGAATTGATCATATCATGAGGCTTTTTCATCAGTTCTGGATACCACACGGGATGGATCCAAAAGATGGAGCGTATGTGGCAACCCCACATGAGGAACTGATGGGAATCCTGGCGCTTGAAAGTGTGAGAAACAAGGTATTGATTGTCGGCGAAGACCTGGGAACCGTTCAACCATTTATTCGTAAATCTTTAGAGGGAAATGGCGTTTTTTCTTACCGACTTATCTATTTTGAAAAAGATTCTGAAAACGAATTTCTCCCCCCCTCCGTATACCCGTCCTTTGCCCTTGCCTCCATCACGACACATGATCTGCCTACGCTGTGCGGTTTCTGGCAGGGTCTTGATATTGAGGAGCGCCGGCGGCTGCGGCTCTTTCCGGATGAGGAAAGCTTTCTGCGCGCAGTCAGAGACCGGGAACAAGACAAAAGAAAACTCCTGAAGGCATTGATCGAAAATCGGCTTATGCCGCCTCATTCATCTTCCAATGTCAGAGATTACCCTGAACTCACGGAAGAACTACAGGATGCATTTATCGGTTTTCTCGCTATGTGCCGTTCTAAACTGATCATGCTGAACCAGGAAGACCTGTTCAGAGACCCCCGTCAGCAGAATATGCCGGGCACCACTTGGGAACGCAAAAATTGGGTTGCCCGGATGCGTTTCAACATTGAAGACCTCTTTGAAAGCTTGGAGGTTGCTCAATTTGCCCGCATCTACCGGCACTGGATATTGAAGACGAACCGGGCACCAGAGGCGGACTAACAACCGCAGCGTAATATCTTTTCCTGCTGTCCCTTGCCTTTAGCAAGCTTGCCACGCTGCCCGTCTTTGTGGCTGGGCATAGTGCGTTATGGATTGGAAGGTAGGATCACCTCGATAATATCCCTTTTCTCGGCTTGGAAATCGCCCGTATAAATCAGCAGCCCTCTCCCGAAGCACTGAGCCAGGCGACAGAGGATTCCCTTATATTCTCGGCGGTTGGCAAAAAACTTTACTTCTGTTCCATTATGGGCCTTGAGCCATTTAGAAAGTCTTTTCCTGTCCGCACTATTTGCATGATGAAGCAGTATATAACGAATCCCGTTTAGTTTACTGGATGTACTGCTCAGGGCCTCAGACGCCTCCATAACCTCACACGGAAGTGTTGTCTGTGCCCGGCAAAACCCAGGAAATGTGACCAGTATTAATGGAAAACACAAAAATATCCATTTCTTCATTTCCATACCTCCTTGTCTGAGAATAAATGTACCGCCTTAGCTTTTCAAAAAAGCAGACAGAATAAGGATACAGCCAATCCGTGCCTGTCTTCGATTTCAAACTGTAACTGCAAATCAATCCTGCTGGTCTTTAAAACAGGAACCAGCCTTTTGTCAAGACTGTACTCTTCTGTGCACCTTCTCTTAGTGCAGACTCATGTCGACACCCGGTCGCAATCGGCATACAGCCTATCCCCTATCCATAGGTTTCATCAAATACTGTAATGTTGTGTGCTTGAAGCCAAAACGTGTAAAACTTACCCAAAACTGCCTTGAGCGGAAATGGGTAAGGTCAGTCAAAAAGGCGCGCACCTCTTCCTCACCCATCACACACGGATTTCTTCAATTATGGAAGGCAAGGTATCTGGCGATCCATCCCAAATAGCACCGCTCGGTTCTAAGCGCATAGTGCTCCAGCCGAAGCGCCTCGATCGCGGATTGCCTCAGCTTCACCCAGAAGGCCGCTTCTTGCCCTGATGGGGGCTCAGATGCCCTGTTTTGTGACCGGTTCCTTTGAATGTCCTTATCAGTCCGCGGGTTTCCACTCGCCCTTTTTTCTCTACCCTGCGGGATTTGAATTGGGTGGGCTGTCCGGTCCAGAATTCCCTTATTTCGGCCAAACTCAGACGATGTCTTCTCTTCAATAGATGGTGCTGTTGAGTAACGTGGCTCAAGGGGAATTCCCCGAAACTGCTCATAGTACCATTCAAGGGCTTGCCTCGCTTGTTCAACCTGCCATAAATAGGTACGTGGTTTCTTGGCCAACTGTGACAAATATGTCTCGATCTCTCTACGTCCCAAATCTCTCCGGCGGCTTCCTTTGTATTGGGCGAAGAATTCGCGGACCCAGCGCAGAAAATGCGGGATTTGGTTTTCATCGATTCCTTGTTCTCGAAGCACCTGAACGTACCCTTCAGGCCATTTCGGGTTTGGATTGAAGGGTCCTAAAGTAGATCTAATCATGCTATCCTCTTTTCCGCCGTTCTAATATCAATATATCAAGC
>QMMV01000365.1 GCA_003647435.1 Deltaproteobacteria bacterium
ACATAAGGCGGTTCAGCATTACGGATGCGTACCACCGTTGCAATTCCTCGTCTGGAATGCCTTTCAGGAATTTCAAAAAGGCCCCATGTTCCGTTTTGAAACGGTCATAAAAGCGTTTTGTAATGTGCTCGACATCGAATGCCGCACGGGTGCGGCTTGCTACATCGACAATTGAGAGATCCTCTTCCTCCTCAAGGGTGAAGACCAAGGATCTAAGCTTTTGAACCAGTGCCTCACCTGACTGCTCATGGTAATATGTATGCTCACGACACGCTGCAGGCCTGCCAGGTTCGCGTTTCACCCATTGCCAGATCTGAATGCCTCTGGCCTTGTCTACATAGATGATGAGATGTTCCCGAAAGAATTTGGCAACATGACGATCTATCTTGCGTCTCGTTGCATAATCAGGGAAAGGGCTGTCACCGGATACTGAACAGGCAAAAACAGCCAAACCTCTCTTTTCAGCCACAGGCGACAGAATGTAGGTCTGGTCATCAACCGATACTTCATGCGGGGTTTTATATCGTTCCCAACCAAGCTCATTTACAAAGAGAGAATCGAAGTTATAGGACCTGAGACATTCTCTGACTTGCACAATATTCAGAGGCATCTGTTATTCTTGCTCCTTTTGGGCAGCCATTCCCATTGAACATATGATTCGAGGCTCATAAGTCCGTTCTTCCTCATGGATGATGCATAAACGATCCTCATCCCACAGAGCAACAACCAGTTGGGCCAGATTTTCATCCGAGATGCCACTCCGTAGTTGGCGGTTCAAGGTATCAATAGCTGATTGGCGGAGTGGGTAACGATAAATGCCGTCAATGGCCTTGAGGAGTTTTTTGGATTCAAACAGGGTCCCTTTCAGCTCCTCGGCATGGCGCTTAAGTTTCTCATAGGTTCGGAAGCGCGCACCGGACGGCCGTCCCAACTGCCCGCCGATTGTCCTTTCTTCTTCGAGAATGACTTTGACGGCCTTTTCTACAAGCTCGTGATGCCTTTCCAGTCGCGGCAGCGCCTGAGTGTCCGGATCATACTTTGCAGCCCTGAGGATAGCAAACTGCGATTCGGTCACAGTGCTGCCGTTTTGGTCCAGCCAGGCCAGTGCGTCGGTCCCCTCAGCGGTGCGGAGATAAGCTAGTACGCCTTGCTTTTCTTCTTCGTTCAGCAGTGGCCTCGTAGCGTAAACTACAGGAGGCAAATCCGTGATAATCTTCTTGAGTTTTGGGTTATCCGTAATGGCATTTTTCCAAATCTGGTATGCATAAGAAGCCAAATCAACCTCTGCATCAGCATCTCCATCAAGAATACCGGCCTTTTCAGTATAGAGGTCTTGTATGCCTTGATCATCAGCATCATCTTCAAAAAAGGCTTCATCGGTTCCCACGACTTCCGCATTTTCTGCTAAGCGCACGCGTACCCGTCGGCGAAGGCGAATTATACGCTCGACGCCGTCGGCAGGTAGAAACGAGTAACACAGTATCTGCTCTGCCATCTGTCCTATGCGGTCCACACGCCCTGCGCGCTGAATGAGTCGTATAATTGCCCAGGGGAGATCATAGTTGACAACGATAGAGCAGTCTTGCAGGTTTTGCCCCTCGCTGAGGACATCAGTGGCGATAAGAACTCGCAGCTCACCCCGTTGATTTGCATATTCGCGCTTGTCATTACTCACAGGACTGAATCGCCAGGCAAGATCGGTAGGATCAGCAGAATCTCCTGTAACGCCAGACATATTTGATATCCCACGTTCCTTCAGTTGTGACTCCAGATACCTGACAGTATCGGCGAACTGGGTAAAAACAATAACCTTTTCCTCTGGATGTGTTCTTGTCAGCAAATCCGTGAGTGCAGTTAGTTTTGAATCCTTGGCAGGGACCCATTCACCGCATTTTTGCAGCACAGTGAGGAGAGCCTGCGCGTCATTATGTAAATCCTTAAACAAGGATTTTACAAAAAGAGAAGGACGCAGCCATTTGAACCGGCGTCTATATGGTCCTGCATATTCAGTATAGACCTCTGCGGCACGCTGCCTGAAGTCATCTTCGTTCCTGAGACACGTCATTTCGTCTCTAATGGATTGGCCATCGTCGTCGTTATCAAATATGTTTGAAATAACTCCGACTGCATCAGCATCCTCATCATATAACCGTGCATCCAACATTTCTGCGTCTTGAGTCCCAAGAGGAAGCGGCAGATCGTTTCCAATGGCGTGAAGGTAGATGAAATTGCGGAGGATATGTCGCTCTATTGATTTCACAAAGGCCAGTCCGCTGCTTTCCAGCCGCTTAAAGAGGTTTGTACGGCAAAAGCCCATCAGTCTCTTACCTGCACGGGAAAGGTCTTTGAGCAGTTTGTCCTCCAAAGGAGTTGGAGGTTTTCGGTGAGATGCAGCGATATAGTTGCCCAAACCATATCTGGGGAGCTTCAGCCCATTGATGGCATCTACAACTTCCGGCGCGTAAAAATGTGCAAACTGATCGTTAGGATCAGTCTCATCAATCTTGAACTTGACAGTCCTGGGACAGCGCGCAGGGAAGTAGGAACGTGTGCCATCCTCGAAGGTCAAAAATTTTCGACCATTCTCAGGGTCTGTCCGGGCATAATTGTCTTGAATAAAACTGCGGGTGCGGCGTACCATATAGAGGCGCATCAGTTCACGCCAGTCATCCGCGTATTCACTCTTTTCAAATGCCGCAAGCGAACGTAAGGGACATTGATGACGACGGATAAACTCGGTTTCACCCAGATCACGCAGCAGTCGTTCTGGACGAATTCCCAGTTCCCTGTCTTCCGGCACGAAAAGGCGCAACTGGTTGGAAAGGTCCAGGTAGGTCTTATTGTAAGGCGTGGCGGTGAGGAGAATGCACTTGGATTCGTTTTCGAAGATGTACTCCCGAATCGCGCGGTAGCGTTTACCTTCACGGTTACGGAAATTATGGCTTTCGTCCAGGAGCACAAGGCGGTATCGTCTCAGC
>QMMV01000366.1 GCA_003647435.1 Deltaproteobacteria bacterium
CCCTTTCTTTTTCGACAGAAACTCGCAGGCCGCCGATGATGCGGGCAACTTCTTCAGCCTGCTGTAAAAGTCTCTCAAATGTGCCCTTGTCGATGTATCCTATATCGAAACCAACGTATAATTGAGAACGGACCTCTGCGCACGATGCTTTAGCGGTCGAAAGGAATTGGTGGAATTCAGCACGTCAGTTTCGTTCAAACCCTTCGGCGATGTTGGACATAATGGAGACCGAGGCGCGGCGTATCTGATCGCGAAGGCCAAAGTCCTTGGCAAAAGCCCCTTGATTTGTGAGCCGGTAGATTTCCCGTGTCAGTTCGCGAGCCTTTTGCCACGCTTCGATGTCTTCAAATTTCTCAATCCTCGCCATCATCAACCCCCAACTCGGAACTCGCGACGCGAAACGCGGTTATGCGCCTCGTCGTTTTCAAAGGTCATCCCGAGGCATTCCACCGGAGCATTCTTCTCCGCTTCCATTTCCTCTTCGAGACATTTCTCGAAAAGGTGCTCCTGGCCAGATGGATTGCGAAATAGGCGTTTTGTGGAAGATGCTTCTTTTCTTTCACGTGCCATTTCTATCACTTAATCGATCAGTTCGCGCGGAGAAAGTGGTGCTCTAGTTAGCTATTTCGTCGTTATCGGTTTGGAAATCGTTAAATTCCTGTTGAAGTTCAAAAGGAGATACATCCCTCGATACGGGCTTGCCCATGGCCTTTTCGATTCGATCCAATAGGGCAGCCTCACGTTTTCGGAAAAATTCCTCAAAATTATTAAACCTTAAAGTGTCTGGTTCAATAGCATGAGATCGGAGGATTTCGTCCATCCTCTTGTCATTGATTCCTGAGTGTTTTTTGAGCCTTTCCAGGTATACACTTGGAGCATTACCACCAATGATGCGATTAGTCTTGGCAGAGATGGCTGTCTTATTGATGACACAGTCACACCTTTTGGGATCAATCCCATTTTCTTTACAATATTTCTGCGGAAAGATATGGTGAATGTCGATTTTATCATCAAAATACATCTGTAACGTGATCTCTTCCCCTGTCCTAAAGTCTAACACCCCGTCCTTTATCAACAAAGCGTACAAACCCTTGTAAGCGGCACTATTACGGGTCCGAAGACCATACAGACGGTTTAGAACAAAATTGGCATCTACGATGGTGGAAGGCTCTGATCCTCCAGTAATCCAATTAATGACTTCCGGAACATCTTTTGCGAAACGAGTCTCAACGGCTCCGCCATAAAGTTCTCCAAAGACACCACACCAAAACCAACGTGCGATTTTAGTACGAACACCATCCTGGTCTGCTTTATTACCAAGAAAAGTCAAGATTGCTGCAAGTGGCACAAGCTGAGTCCGATAAGGAAGATCACGGGCATCAAAAATGTGTTGTGAATGCATAAAGCGAGCTGCTCTCTTAAACCCCTCTGTAACCTCATCTGCCCACAGCTTATACTCCTCAAGCGTAAGCCTCAGAATGTCTTTCCTTTTACAGGTAATGGCAGGGGCCCTCTTTGGATCAACCCCCTCATTCAATGCATTCATACGACGTTTTCTTGATGAAAGTAATGAAATCGCCTGAAGAAAGTCATCACTTTGGACCGTTCTCAGCACCTTTTCTTTGCGGAGTTCCCTCTGCCGCTGTGCCCAGTCCTCTCTCAGATTGTAATCGTCTGCTGCAAATGTGGCGGTGAGTAGCTCGAAAACGGTCAGTGAGACACCGCCGGTATTGACTTTTTCGAACACCTGGCACACTGCTTCTTTGGGAGTGGACTTTGAAAGCTTTATAAGCGGAATTTGGTAACTTTGAAATCGAGGTATGATTTCTTGGCCCAACTTCAACCAGTCCTCATGGTGCTGCGGGTTCCCATCCTTTAGGTATTCGGTTTGCCAGGCCATCAGTGCGGGAAAGTCGAATACTAGGGGCAACGGAAACAGATCAGCCTCGCATTCAAGGGCAGTTGTCGAATAATCCTTTATAACTTCTCCCCGGAAATTTCGGATCTTTCGGTCCGCTGGTATGGAAATGATGGCATCTTCCTGGTCTGCCTCGGGGTCAAGAGCAATCTGGATGTCAAGATAGTACCAGCGCTCCACAGGATTTCCTCTTAGGTCGCGGGTCATAACCGGCTTACCCAAAAAAAGTGCTTGAAAAAGCGAAGTAAGGCGCTGCTGCCCATCAAGGATAAGCCATTCAGGCTCCTTGCCGAGGTTTAGTTCCACTCCCTCTACCGGCCGAGGTCTGAACCGTACATCTGGATTTCCGGTCTCAAGAAGCATCACCGCACCAATGGGATAGGATACAGCGATACTTGCCAGCAGACTCTTAACATGGTTGTCATCCCATATCCAGCCTCTCTGGAAATCCGGGAGCTGGATCTTTCCAGACCGGATATCTCGTAGGATGTCCTGCAAGGATTCTTTAGTGCTGTCGAAGGTTGTTCCTGTGGTCAAGGCATCTCCTCCGAAATGTGATTATGAAGCGTGTTGGTTACCATATTAATCTTCTCTCGGGCGACTCTGGTCATAATACGTTTTCCTTATGTATAAAATAAGACTTTGCGCGGAGCAATGCGCATGAGCATTTATTTGCGCATAGAAGTGGCTCTATGCGCATTTCTATGCGTAGCTACATAGAGTACGCATATCGTGCCCATCTCTTTTCCCCTTTCATTTTGATTGCTCGATTTTCTTTCATTAGCTCCATCATGAGCCGACGAGCCTGGTTTCTGTCAAAATGGGTAATCTGTCGGATCTCTGCATTGCTAAGCCCTGGCTCTCCCCGCTCGGCCCGCTGCTTGAGAATACTGAGTACCCTGGTCTTGGCCGCCTCCCACTCGATTCGCCGGTCCCGCTCAGGATGTCCAGGGGCCGACAAGCGCTGGTGCAAATCGTAGCGCAGGATCCAGTAAGTCCCTCTGCCGGTTCCGCCGCGCTCCAGGTATCCCAGCTGGGTCTCCATACTGC
>QMMV01000367.1 GCA_003647435.1 Deltaproteobacteria bacterium
CTGGCGTACTTGCGAACGATGGACAGAACCAATCATAAAAAACGTATCACCTCGGCAGCTGATCCTGGCGCTGCAGTGTGGAATTAACTTAAATCCTCTTACTTGTACTGCCTCTCAAAGCAACACCCGCACAGGCAGGGATCCAGAAAACGTCTGGAATGGATTCCCACTTTCGGGGGGTGGTGACATGGGAAGTTAATCAGGAAGACGCCTGTTTTTCTTGAGCCCTCCGATGTTGAGCCAAGATACGTTCGATCTTGTCCCTGACGGCTAACTTAAGTTTCTGGATTTTCTTACGTTCCATCCACTCTTCAGACGTCAGATGAAGACGGCTATTGTATTCTTCCAACTGGCTTTCGTATTCCTGGTGTTGTTGTACATACTTTTTCAAGCTGTCATTTTCAGTTACCAGCCGGGCAATGATTTCCATATCTTTTTTTTCCATAAGCAATCTCCCGAACTCTCAACTCGACCAATTCCATAGCAAATCAGAGTTGATCGTCACTTATATCCTTTTTCAGGTATCTTGTCAATCAGCATGCGCTTTTGAAGCGTTATTTCAGCATCGGACCGACGTATATAATAAGGCACGAGTGAAGGGACATCGGCAACTTGCCCTTGCTGAATCTGCTTGAGTCCAATACATGCGACGACAGAGGCCCGCACCGCATTGATATACGGCGGGGCAAACCTGGCTCGATGGCCAACAATTTTTTCAATGAGTTTCCTGTACGGGGAAACCCCGCTGCCGACAAAGAGGCAGGAGCCTTCGATTTGTGCAAGCCATTGTTCGGGGTCAACAGCACAATCGGTCCTTACTTTGTTCCACTCCATCCATCGGCGACACCTGTAAAGCGCTGTGTAAATTTCTCCCTTCCCGGCATCTATAACCGGGCAGATAAGATCAGGAAACCATGGAAACTGGTACGCCAGGGCATCCAGGGTGGAGATTGCAGCAACAGGTTTTCGTGTGACAAACCACAAGCCCTTAATGGTGCTGATGCCTATGCGGAGGGCTGTAAAGCTTCCAGGGCCGATAGTTACGGCAAATCCGTCTAATTCGGACAAACCAATGCCTGCCATGTGGAGTGTAGAATCTATGGCAGGCATAAGCCGTCTGGCATGGGTTTCCGGGCTGGTTGCCTGCATTTCCGCCAGAATTACATGATCTTGCAGAACAGCCACGGCCCCGGTCTTGCTTGCTGCATCAACTGCGAGAATTTTCATTGCTTTCGGGTTTGTCTCTTACGCTGTTTTGGTTGAAAAGCAAGCTTCAAGATTTCGTCCATATGCTTTACCGGGAGAAAAGTGAGTTTGTGCTTGATATTGGAGGGAATTTCTGCGAGGTCTTTTTTATTTTTTTCGGGTATAATAATTTTGTACACTTTTGCCCTGAGAGCCGCTAATGCCTTTTCTTTGAGGCCTCCGACTGGCAGCACTCGCCCTCGAAGCGTAATTTCTCCCGTCATGGCAATATCTCTGCTTACGGCTTTCCCCGTCAAACTCGAAATCATGGCTGTTGCCATAGTGACACCTGCCGATGGGCCGTCCTTAGGAACGGCTCCCGTCGGTACATGGATGTGGATATCGGTGTTGTTATGAAACCCGCTTTTGATTCCGAGTTGCTTTGCATGGGAACGCGCATACGTCAAGGCTGCTTTGGCTGATTCCTGCATGACATCGCCGAGCTGTCCCGTTAAGGTCAACTCGCCCTTGCCTTTCATTGTGGATGCTTCTACATACAGGACTTCCCCACCTGCCTGTGTCCAGGCAAGACCTGTAGCTACCCCGACCTCATTGGATTCCTGGTCCAATTCGGAAACGTATTTTGGGAGACCCAGGTAGCTGTGAAGGTTTGCAGATGTGATGGTGAATGGTCCTTTTTTCCCCTCAGCTATCTTGCGGGCCACCTTGCGACATATGGTTGCGATCTCGCGCTCTAAATTTCTCAGCCCGGCTTCGAGTGTATACTCAGATATGATCTTGCGCACTGTCCTCGGGCCAATCTTTATATGTTCGGGCATGAGCCCGTTTTCTTTGATCTGGCGAGGGATGAGAAATCGTTGCGCAATCGCCAACTTTTCCTCTTCCGTGTAGCCAGCCAACTCTATAATTTCCATGCGATCTCTTAAGGCTGGAGGGATGGGGTCGGAAAGGTTTGCCGTGGTAATGAACAGGACCTTTGACAAGTCAAACGGCAAATTCAGATAGTGATCACAGAAGCTGACATTCTGTTCGGGATCAAGAACTTCCAACAACGCAGCAGCAGGATCACCACGGAAATCGGCACACATTTTGTCAACCTCGTCCATCATGAACACCGGGTTGTTTGTGCCACACTGCTTCAAGCCCTGGATGATTCGTCCCGGCAAGGCGGCAATATAGGTGCGACGGTGACCACGGATTTCAGCCTCATCTCGGGTTCCACCCAAGGAGATCCGAATAAACTTCCGGTTTAACGCCCTCGCAATAGATCTTCCGAGAGAGGTTTTACCGACTCCAGGCGGTCCCACGAAACAGAGGATAGGGCCTTTCATGTTTTTATTCAACTTCCGGACGCTCATATATTCCAGGATACGATCCTTTACTTTCTTCAGATCGTAGTGGTCTTCATCCAGGACACTGGCGGCCTTTTTTATATTCATAATATCTCTGGTTGACTTGTTCCAGGGAAGTTCAACGAGCCAATCGAGATAAGTTCGCACAACGGACGCCTCGGCTGACTCGGTATGCATTTGTTCAAGGCGTTTTAGCTGCCTGTAAGCTTCTTTCTCAGCCGTCTTGGACATCTTAGCTTTTTTTATCTTCTCTGCGTACTGTGAAACTTCCTGCACCTTTTCATCGATATCCCCCAATTCTTTGTGGATAGCCCTCATCTGTTCCCTTAAGAAGTATTCTCGCTGGCTCCTGGATATTTCTTCCCTTGCATGTGACTGGATCTTCGCTTGCATGGCGGA
>QMMV01000368.1 GCA_003647435.1 Deltaproteobacteria bacterium
CTGCCGCTTATCATAGATTGTGACCATGTGCCCGGCCTCCAAAAGCGCTGCAACAAGGCGAGTCCCGATAAAACCGCTCCCGCCTGTGACGAGTACTCTTTTTGCCCCAGCATCCATCTTTATGTCACCTAAAAACCCCCTGTTGCTCGCCTCGAAAAAATGCTGATACGTCTTCCATAGCCCTCCGCTTTCTGAGTGCCAGAAAATAAAGGCATAAGGTAACGTCCCCCAATTCACACATTCCGTTCTTCAAGCACGCTGCTCCCCCACACTCGCGTTTTATGTCAGCTCAACGGCTTAATATTTGTCTTGACAAAATGTACAGAATATGTCATTTTTAAATTAATCTGTACAAATTAGAGAGGTGTTGCTATGACAGAGTTACTGACAATAAAACTTAGTGAAGCCAGATCTAAGCTTACCCAATTGGACAAGCTGTTAAACCCCGGTGAATCTTTGCAGGTTAGCAAAAGGGGTAAGGCGTATGCCCGCATTGAGTTGCTTGGAGAAATGGATCGTTATGACGCAGTTTTAAAGTCTATTGAGGGCCTGCCAGAACCAAAAGAAAAATTACAACCAGTAGCTCAGAGCTATAAGTCTGTCTTATACGGAAACAACGATGAAATCTCTAAAAGGCTTTGATGCAGTCTACTGCGATGCCAGTTTCTTTATCGCCCTGTTTTCAAAAAAGGACACAAAACACAAGCGTGCTTTAGAACTCTTCAAAGAAATCAAGCAAAACCGAATCATAATCCATACCTGTTGGTTTGTTGTCTCGGAGGCTATGACGGTCCTTCTCTACCAATACGGTTACTCGGAGGCGCTGGCGTTCAATCAATCAGTTGATCTCTATAGAATTTATCATTCCACGGAAAGCCAACACCATCAAGCAATCGCCCTATTTAATCTTTTTGGCAAAGACAGAAAGATCTCTTTTGTGGATGCCCTCTCACGTATCCTCATTTCAGGGGAACTTAAGAACATACCAGCCCTATCTTTTGATGCAGATTTTAGGGCATTAGGCCTGACTACCATCTCCTGACACCTTACCAATTGCCTGCCTTCCTTATCACCGAAACAACTCGATCTAAATCTCCTTCCGTCATCGCCGTCCCGCTTGGCAGAGACAATCCCCTCTCAAACAACTCCTCAGCCGCCTCCCCGCCAACTACCTTGAGTAACTCATAAGGTCAGAAGGTAACAGCGTCCCCCATAATTTTAGGGCAAATTCTTCGCCGCTCAAACAATCTTTTCTCCCTCGACCTTGCTCTGCCCATATAGCGTAGTTGGCTTATAATCTGTATCATGTTTCGGCACATAACCCATCCTGCACACAAGCAATGAAGAGGTAAATATCACACGCTCAACGGATGGCGTTTTTTCAGAAACCCGCAGCATGTTCTCTACACCCTCCATATTTGCCGCAAAGTCGCTCAATTTTTTTTCATCCAGTCCAGTCTTTGCCGCCAGATGAACAACATGGGTGGGAGAAAAATCAGTAATAATTTTTTTAAGCAGGGGGGCATCAAGCAAATCACACTCTTGCCAGAAACCCTTATGTGCGGCATTGCGCGGCGGACGATTATCCAGATTCATAAATTCGGCCTGCCCGGCTTTCAACACCAGTTCAACATAATTCGCGCATATAAAAGAGAACCAGCCGTTATAAATATCTTCATGCTATTATTCGTATCAACTAACAAGTAAAAAAGTAAACAACGTCCCTCATTATGCTACAGAATAGGAGATAATGTAAGCCCGCCCCCAATTTTCTTGGCTGCTCCTGACCCCTTTTCTCAATTAATGCCTGAGGAAGTTTGTGCGGAAAGAATCAGGCATGTTTTTCTTTTTTGTTAGACCGAGTCAATAAATAAACAATCCCTATAGCACATATCACACTTCCTGTTATAAAAATAATTCCCAAAGCTGTCATATTCACCCCTCCAAAAGATAGGCTAAAATTAGGGATAGGACTGTAAAAGAAACTCCACTAATCATAATCCATATTTTAAACTCCTCTGGTTTAATAATTTGACCAATGACCAAGGTGGCAAATATAATTTTGCTGATATCATATAAATACTTGGATAAACTATCACGCTATTTTTGTGTCATTTTTTCCACGTGGTAATAAAAGATATTGGGAAAGGCAGAAAAAAGTTTACCGAGATAGTTTTACACGGTATTTTTCTTGGACCCCTCAGCAGGTTTTACAATTCTATAGTGAGAACCGATAGTTAAAGACAGCTTCTTAGGCCTTGGCCATTCTGCCAATATCTAATAAGGAGAACATTATCGATTTTGTAACGTAATGACATCCTGAAAGTCAATAAAAAATGATGTAGCCAGATATTGATTAACTCTTTACTACATTTGTTACTAACTAATAACAAATAACTGATAACGGTTAACGTATGCACCCAAGCTCAATGGAAAGCCAGATTATGAGCATATCGACCAATAAAAGCCTTATCTGCTTTTTCAAAATCTTTAAACCGGATTTGAACATCTCATGTAAAGTTACAAAGTAACCAACCCCCATTTTTTTAAGCCCGGCCCTTTGGTTAAGCCTTCTGAGAGTAGATAAAAGGCAAAAGAGATTGCCGATTTGTAGTTTGAGCTGAAATCGGTAAAGAATAGAGTTGCCCAAAAAAGCCCACCACGCTGACGGCGGACAAGCCCGCCATAATGACTGCGGTTAAACCGTGCCTCAGGAGGGCGGGTAAACCTGCCACACTGACGGCGGGTAAACCTTGGGCTGAAATGGGTAAAAGGGGTCGGGAAGATTACCCAAAACCGGTATGACCGGAAATGGGTAAAGTGCTCTTCATTAGGTTGTAAACTGTTTTTCTAGAGAGACTTAGCCGCTTGGCAATATCACTTCTCGTATATCCACGGGAAAGCAGCTGCTCAACCAGATATTTGCAGGCTCCTCTGTCCTTCGGAAGGTGCACC
>QMMV01000369.1 GCA_003647435.1 Deltaproteobacteria bacterium
GCTGGTTGAAGGTCGTGTGACAAGGGATGAAAAGTCCGTCAAGATCCTTGCCGACTCAGTTATTCCGATAACAAAGGCAGAAGAGGTCTGGACAACAACCGTGCATTTAAACCTTGATATTACTAATCTTGACAGAGAAACCCTTCAGCAGCTTTACGACATACTGCAGCACCACAGGGGAGGGTGTAAGGTATATCTCCATTTACGAATACCCCGCCGAACCGAAACGATCATAGCCCTTCCAGACAGGATAAAGCTTAAAGCTGGAAACGCTCTAACCGAGACCGTAAACAATTTCTTAGGCTACAGTGCAGTTGAAACAAGCTGTCAGAGGCAATAGATACTGGATGGTGGATGTTAAATAGGAAAGTCGATTTTCGAGTAACGAATAACCGTATCATTTTAGCCCTTTTAAAAAACAGACATACGCAATAATATTTTCAAAAATCCAAACTGATGTGAATAACCGATAACAAATGACAACAAAAGCTTATATAAACCGGACATATCGCAGCCTCCTTTCGGATAATAAGCTTGAAACATTTCACGTGGCGGTCAGGGAAACGGATCTGCTGGTTAGAGCAGAAAGGTCGCTTGCGAGAGAGACAAGGGATCTTGTCCTTAAGCACCGACTGCCGTTAGAACGTTACATTCAGGATCATCCAGACTTTGTGGAGCATCTCAATCCTGTATTGCCTGACAGACTTGCACCTCCTATTATCAGAACCATGATCGAGGCAAGCAGGAAAGCCGGCGTGGGGCCGATGGCTGGAGTCGCTGGAGCGGTGGCTGAATATGTAGGCAGAGACCTGTTGGCATATAGCAACGAGGTTGTGATTGAAAACGGAGGAGACATCTTTATCAGAACAACATTTCCTCTTGTTGTAGCAATATTTGCCGGCGCCTCCCCGTTAAGCGGGAAGGTGGGCGTCCGTGTTGATCCGCGGGGAACTCCTGTGGCAGTCTGCACTTCTTCAGCCACCGTCGGCCATTCTCTCAGTTTTGGGAAGGCCGATGCAGCCGTGGCGATTGCAACGGCGGCGTCTCTCGCAGATGCAGCAGCGACAGCCATTGGAAATTCTGTTTCAAGTAAGGCCGATATTGGAGCTGCAATAGATGTTGGGAAGAATATCGAAGGTGTTAAGGGAATTGTTGTCATACTCGACAGCAAAATTGGTGTGTGGGGCGAGGTAGAACTGACTGGGATTACTTAGGTTGCCTGGATTACATTCAAAAAGCCTTGTTTATTTCCATTAAGCTTGTTATAGAATCGGGGACCCCCTTTTCGAAATCGGCTTTCCGCAGGTGGGGGGAGTGCGGTGTAAGGATCCTTGAGGTAATGGGGTATATGTGATGAAAACGTTGTGGGCTCCATGGCGGATGGAGTACATCTCCGGCGAAAAAGAACGAGATTGCATCTTTTGTCGTGCCCTGTTGGATCGGGATGAACTCACACTGTACAAGGGATCGCTTTCCGTGGTGGTTATGAATAAATATCCATATATCAACGGCCATCTCTTGGTTGCTCCCAAAAGACATATGTCCTCCTTTGATGATCTAACAACGGAAGAGATGGGGGATCTTTTAAAGACGATTAAAGATTCCATCGTGATCTTGCGAAAAGTAATGAAGCCCGAGGGATTTAATGTGGGGCTTAATTTGGGCAAGGCGGCCGGTGCAGGGATTGAGGACCACCTTCACTTTCACATTGTGCCACGTTGGCACGGGGATACAAACGCGATGACGGTCATCGGCGAGGTGCGTGTTATCCCCGAACACCTAAAAGCAACTTATCAGAAGCTGAAACCGTATTTTGAAGCCCTCGGCGGGAAATGAATCCGAATATCGTACGAGCTTCGATTGTGGAAGATGTCTGCTTTTTGAAAGGACTAAAGAGATACCGAATATCGAACTTCGTATTTTCCGGCCTGGCCGGAGATTAAGGAGGACTCAGGATGAAGACTTTTAAGCGCATCGTATTAGCTCTTGTAATCATCTTTTTAGTTGTTGTTGTGTGGCAGAATAAGGCTTTTTTCACACAGCCGGAGAGTGTAAAGCTCAACCTTCGAGTATGGAGCACAAAAACCCCGGCGATTCCCCTGTATGTGTATTTTCTAGCATTCTTTTTGATTGGGCTTCTGGTTTCTTATTTTTATGCTTTAACTGAACGATTTAAGGCGAGGAAGGTCATCAAGGGCCATCTCGAAACAATCCAAAAGTTAGAAGAACAGGTAAAAGTCCTCAAAAGCCTCACTGTTGCTGAACAGGCAGGACCTCCAAAAGAAGGCGAAGCTGCAACACCCATATCTCCGGAGTCCTCATAGAAAATTGCCCGACAGACACTTTCCTAAATATACAGCGATCGCGCGGAGAAGTTATTGGGTCAGGCAAGAGGTGTGATGGTGTTATGGCTAAAGCCACCCCTATGGTTCGGCAATATCTTTCCATCAAACAGCGTTATCCAGACGCTGTCCTGTTTTTTCGAATGGGCGATTTTTATGAGATGTTCTTTGAAGACGCTAAAGTTGCATCTCGTATCCTTGAAATTGCCCTAACTTCCCGAAACAAAAAAGACGAAAAACCGATTCCCATGTGTGGGGTGCCTCACCATGCGGCGCAAGTCTATATTGGGCGATTGATTGAACACGGGTTTAAGGTGGCCATCTGTGAACAGGTGGAAGACCCGGCAAAGGCTAAAGGACTTGTCAGAAGGGATGTTGTCCGGGTGGTAACACCCGGAGTTGTACTTGACACCGAAATACTTGATGCAAAATCAAACAACTTTCTTCTCGCCTTTTGCGCTCAGCAAGATCGGTACGGTCTTGCCCATCTGGACATATCAACGGGGACATTCAAGGTAACAGAATCAGACCAATTCGATGCAGTCCTGGATGAATGCAGGCGCATACAGCCCCCGGAGGTCCTGGCTCCCCGTTCGGATTCCGA
>QMMV01000370.1 GCA_003647435.1 Deltaproteobacteria bacterium
ATAGACAAGGCCAAAGAGCTCGTAAAAAGGCTTGACATTGAAACCCCTCAAGTGCTTATCCAGGCACGAATTGTAGAGGCATCGACGACTTTTTCACGCGATATCGGAGTCCAGTGGGGCGGCGTTCACCAGACACTCCGGGGTTCGGGACACCTTGGCGGTTACTACGGATTTTCCGGGCAGGCCGGGGATAACTATTTAGTGAATCTGCCGCCTGAGGGTCCTACGAGCGGTATAGGTTTTACATTCACCAGGTTTTCCGGCGGCCTGACATCGCTGGCACTCGATGCCAGATTGCTTGCGATGGAATCTACCGGCGAGGGCAAGATTTTATCGAGCCCGAAGGTCACCACCCTTCACAAAGAAAAAGCCCATATAGAACAGGGATTTCATTACAAGGTCAAGGTGGGAATCGGTGATAATCTCTCCCTCGAAGATATTGATGCGACCCTGAGCCTGGATGTAACACCACAGGTGAGTGCAGACAATAGAATAATGCTTGAAATAGAAGTTGCAAAAAAGCGGGCCGACTTTGCCAAAGCCGTTGACGGAATACCGGCCATCGATGAAAAGAAAGCATCTACGAAGGTGTTGCTTGATGATGGCGAGACTATCGTCATTGGCGGCATTATGACGGAAAACAAGGAATGGTCAGAAAAAGGCGTACCCTGGCTTTCGAAAGTCCCTGTGTTAAGGTGGCTTTTTCCTGAAAATTGAAAAAGTCGGAGAAAAACGAGTTGCTGATCTTCATCACACCGAAGATAATCAAGTCTAACCAACGGAGTCTCCAATGAAAAAAACTTACTTTTATGGGACAGTTCTCTTCCTCATGATTGTTACTGGCCTTTTTGTTCTCGTCTCCTGTGGGGGAGGCGGCGGCAGCGGGAATGTGGACAGCCCTGATGTGCCGGCTGGCGAAGAGGGCGCTGGTGAAGGCGGAGGTGGTAGCGCTCCTGCGAGTGTGCCCGCGAGTATCTCGCTCGCAACATCGCAGGTTGAAGTCAAATCTGACAATTCCGATAGTGCCATCATCACCGCAACTGTTCTGGATGAAAATAATGCCGTAGTCGAGGGAGCACGGGTAAGCTTTACTGCAGACGGCGGCCAGCTCAGCAAATCAGCCGTCGATACTGATGAAAACGGAGAGGCACAGACACAGTTTAGCTGCGGGACTGCTAAAAAGAGCAACCGGACAGTAACAATTACTGCGAAAACTGGCACTCTCAGCGCGCAGATACCAATTCGGGTTACCGGAACCAAAATAGAGCTTTCATCTGATACAACCAGTCTTATGATTGGTGATTCGGAAACCCTGGCGATTTCCGTACGGGATGCCGCTTCTGTGGGAATCTACCAAGCCCCGGTCACCCTTAGTGCGAGTCCTGCGGGCATACTCAATCTCTCACCCACTACTGGAAGCACTGATATTTCAGGCAAATTCGCAGTACAGGTAACAGGCGCTCAGTCAGGCAGCGCCATCGTAACAGCTCAAAGTATGGGAGCAACAGCGAACAAAACCTATACAGTAAGCGCAACCGCTGAGATGTTTAGCATTTATACGCCGTCACAAGAAATTTCCAGCCTTTCTACAGGTAGCGACCTGACTATTACAGTAAAAGCGCCAACGCAAAGCAAAGTGCGATTTGCAACTACGATCGGCACTCTTACCGGCTGTGCGGACGGAGAAACCGGAAGCGTAATCAACGAGACTGTTTCAGGTGGATATGCCTCAGCTATTCTAAGTTCGAATGATGCCGGGCTCGCTACGGTTCAGGTACTTGACGCAGATGATCCTACAAAAACGGATTCTATCAAGGTGGCTATCTCGGCACCACCGAGCGATGCCGAGAAAGTTGCGCTTCAAGCCAATGCGCTGATCTTGGCCCCAAGCACCGGGGATACTATAAATTCAGTCACCTTGAGCGCAAGCGTGAAAAATGATTCGGATCAGGTTGTCGGTAACGCACCTGTCATGTTCTCTATAGAAAAGCCCACAGGCGGGGGCGAATTCATATCTCCTAATATTGTCTATACAGACGACTACGGAGTAGCAACTTCAACTTTTACTTCCGGTTCGCTAAGTTCCGATGCGGGCGGTGTCACTGTTAGGGCCGAGGTGCTCATAAGCAATCTACCGACAACTGGTCTCTTAGCGGTAACTTTTCAAGATACAGATCCCGATACCATAATACGGGCCGCTGGCAGCTTTTTAGCCGATGGATTTAAGCCTGGAAACCAAATTAAGGTAGAAGGTTCCAGCAACAATGATGGCTACTATACCATCGCTGCTGCTACTGCTGATACCCTGACATTGGTTTCCGGCGACCAATTGACAAATGAAGGCCCAACCAACGTAACACTAACCCGCGCTATCACTGATTCTATCCAAATAGTTATCGGAGGAACAGCAGGGTCTGTGGTGATTGGGCGCGGTACCAAGATTTCGTCTAACGAAACGGACACAGCTTATATCTTACCTATGTCTGTACTTGTTGCCGACGGCAACGGTAATCCTGTCAATAACGCCCAGGTCTCTCTGAGCGCCTGGCCTGTCAGGTATATTACCGGTGTTTGGGTAGGGACCGACGACTGTTATATTGTGTATAGAAACTTTGATCTCGCTCCTTCGACTCCTGGAGTTTATACAGGACATAGCTTCGATAATGAAGATGTGAACAGGAATTTAACTCTGGATTCAGGTGAAGATTCTGACACACCCTACGATCCGGCTGTTCCGAATTCAGGCTATGCCCCCGGCCACGGAGACGGGGAGCTGACGCCGCCTAACTCGGCAGCAGGAACGCTTCCCGCATCTGTTAGTACAGATGAGAACGGTGTGGCAAATTTTGACCTGGTCTATTTAAAGGCATCTTCGTGCTGGATTGAAACGGAGATCAAAGCAAGTACGTTGGTATACGGAACGGAGACAATCTCGACGTTAAC
>QMMV01000371.1 GCA_003647435.1 Deltaproteobacteria bacterium
TTAGATTTGTCAAAAAACGTTTTAGACCAAGCGAAAAGGGATTTGGGCAACGAACCCTGAACCACGGAACTTTGAACCTGAGTAATTTGCTTATATTACAAATGAGGTTAAAAAGCCACTACTTTGAGGTTTGGACCGCAATTCCATGGTCTCAATATGAAGTTCTCATTGGTTGCCCGTCGTCCGTGTCCATTTGAACTGTGAGCCAAACCGAGGTAAAGTTAACGGCTGTTGACACACGTCTTTCCCTGCTGTTAGTGTTACTCGTTGATAACGACAACATTTTTTTGTCAAGGAGTACTTTGACCATGAAGGATTTGAAAAAACGCCTTGAATCCGGGCCGGTAAAAGCCTCTGCCGCTTGCAGGATTGACTGCGGCGGCACGCTCGATTTAAAGACCTTCTATTATCCGCTCCGCCATCTTTGCCCGTGCACTTTCAATATTGCGTTGAGGTTGAAGACGAGAGTAACACTTTTTCCCTACCGCTCCGGCTTGATAAAGATTTCCTCAAGGGGTTTTCCATCTGAGGAATACCCGCTGAACAGTGCGCCCTTCGATTCCCCCCTCGGTCTGATGTTTGCCATTGGGGCCTACTTCAGGGCGGAAGGGGTACATATTGAGATTGTATCGGAATCACCTCCCAGAAGCGCCCTGGGCGGCTCTTCTGCCGCGGCTGTAGCGCTGGTGGGAGCACTCTCAAGGGCGAGCGGAGACGAAAATCTTGGCATGGAGAAGAAAAAGACTGTACTGCTGGCGCACGCCATCGAGGAAGGGGTTGCAGGTGTGCCCTGCGGGCTCCAGGACCAGCTTGCAGCGGCTTACGGAGGCGTGCACGCCTGGTATTGGCCATCACATCCAACTGATCCCCCATTTGAGGGGTCTGAAATCGTGGCGGAACAGGACTATCAGGAACTGGAACAAAGGCTTCTTGTGGCATACTGCGGTGTGCCGCATGAATCCCGCAACATAAACACTAAGTGGGTCCGTCAGTTTGTCACAGGGAGCCAACGGTCTACCTGGGTTGAGATTGCCAAAACAACAAATGATTTTGTTGATGCTGTGCGCGCCGGAAACTGGGCTGGTGCAGCCATTGCCATGAACAGAGAGGTGGAGATCAGAAGAAGAATGACCCCTGAGGTGTTTGACGAAGTGGGCGACATACTTGTTAAGACCGCCTTGATCCATAGTTGCGGTGCAAGATTCACGGGAGCAGGCGGGGGAGGATGTATCTGGGCTATAGGTGATGGAGAGAATATTCAGAAGCTGAGGCCGGTGTGGAATGAGATATTGTCTCAAAGAAAAGGCGCTATGCTGCTCGATGTAAAGATTGACCAAGAGGGCCTTGAGATTACCTGATGTCCGATACCGGACGACTTGAGTGCCGGATTGATGAATACTGACAAATTACAACGCAAAACCACGACTGTATTAGGAGGTTTTTATGTTTGGGATAGGGATACCGGAGATTCTGATCATTGCCCTGATTATCCTGCTTATCTTTGGCGCCAAACGGCTTCCCGGCATTGGGGCAGGGCTTGGCGAAACCGTGAGAGAGGTGCGCAAGATTAAGAAAGACTTGAAGGGTAAAAAACCGGGGGGGAAATCGGACACATCCGAAAGCCCACCATCATCAGAAGGTAAGTCTGATGAATCCAGGCTAACCGAATCAATCCAGAAGAAGGTGGCCAGCAAAATGATTGAGCAGGTTCCTGGTATAAGAGAAGCGGAAAAGATCAAAGACACGGCCGATAAAATAAAAAAGATCGTCAGGTGAAAAATGCCCATCTTGTAAAGCTTTTCGTAAATCCTGTGGCAGGCGGCGGCAAATGCCGGAAACTATATCCTGAAATCGTCCAGGGGCTGCATGAAGCGGGTATTCGGTGTGACGTAATAGTTAGCCGGTATCCTGGCCATATTACGGAGGTTTCGAGCGAGCTTGCTGCCCGGGGTTGCGAAACGGTCATTGCATGTGGCGGCGACGGCACCGTTAATGAGGTCATAAACGGGATAGCCGGCACAGAGACCGCCCTGGGGATCGTGCCTGCCGGCACTGCCAATGACTTTGCGGCAAATATGGGGATAAGCGAAGATATAAGCGTTGCTTGCAGAATTATTAAACAAGGGCGACTCAAGAAGATAGACCTTGTCAGGGTCAATAATGATAAGTTCTTTGCCGGCACAGGCTGTATTGGTTTTGATGCGGAAGTAGCCGCCTTTGCTGCCAGGACGAGAAAAAAGAGCTTAGACCCCTTTTTGGCTCATGTCCTGGGAGGGATATTAAAATTTTTCACCTACAGGCCAAAGACCGTTGAACTGCGATTTAACGAAAAGCGGTACTTCGGAAAGATTCTGCTTGCAGCCTTCGGCAATACCAGATCATATGCCCGGGGCATACTCATTACACCTCGCGCGGTACCTGATGACGCACTGCTTGATATCTGTGTCGTAAAGCCTATGCCGAAGCAAAAAATACTCTCAACATTTCCTTCCGCTTACAAAGGTGCTCACATAAACAAGAAAGAAATCGCCCTGTATCAAACGGATGCCGTGTGGGTGCAGTCGGTTGGGCCAATGGAGCTGTATGGCGACGGAGATTTTATCACTACCACCCCGTTTCGCCTGAAGGTGATGCCGAAAAGCCTTAATGTAATGGCAGGCTGTTCCGTCTTCTAAACAACGATTATAAATCCCCTCTTCTTGGCTTAATTTCCCTCCTTCAGCCACCGTCATTTTTTCACTTGACAGATAGAATATTTGTTCTATATATAGAATATACGTTCTATGCCATCTGACTACATAGACTAAGATCTGAACTTACTTCGCTTCGCTCACAATTGGAATAATGGAAAACTGGAACAATGGAATAATGGGCACCAAAGGATTTTTCTTTTTTCCATCATTCCAATATTCGTAACACTTTAGCTCTTTTAAA
>QMMV01000372.1 GCA_003647435.1 Deltaproteobacteria bacterium
ATCCCCATCGCCGCTAACAAGTACAAAGGCTTCATAGTCATGCAAACCTTCCAGGGCATCAATAGTCAATTCTACGTCAAAATTGCATTTATGCTTATATTCACCAGCCGTATTGTCATAAACTCTTCCTACTGGCTTGTGTCGTACTTTAAAGGATATTGATTAAGTACTTAAAATAATTTAACTTGCTTTTCTTTGCTTTTATAAACTGAGACAAGTCTTCAGGATGTATATCGAAGTATTGGGATTTGGAAGGAACTCCCTCATAGTAGAAGAATTTGGGTGATTCATATCGGGCTTCGCAGTATATTTTAAATTTCTCCCAGTTGATCCTCCAGTTCGCCTTCACAAGATACTAGTGAATATTGGAAGCATCCACAAATACATATGCTTTCAGCTTCTTAAGAGATGCAGACATCATGATTTTTCCCCGACATCTTATTTCATCTCACGCCTACCAACTCTTGCTGAGTGCTGCAAGGCCGAAGTCCTAACCTCTTTTCCTTGGTAAATGAACACGCCTCTCTTCGCGACCAATCAGCGCAAAGCCACTGGATTCTCCCTTCCTATTCTGAGATCCATTTCTCAGGTAGGAATACTGTATGCAATGGTCATCTATCTGGCAAACTATCGGTGGCCCGCTTGCCCCCCTGCCTGCGCCGATGCTTCGGCAAGCAGGCGGTGCGATCCTAACTCGCCTCAAAAAAGGAAACTTCATCCGGAACGTCCCTGTTGTCTTTTGAGCGCATACGGATCCTTCCCGTAGATGGTTCTGTCTGGATAGTACCGTACCGCTTATGAATGATCACCTGTCCAAGCACCTGCTTCTTAGCCAATTCCTTGGCACGGGCTTTGGCCTCGGCCTTCGTATCGTAGCTGCTGGACCCCCCTTGACGCATTCTCTTCTCTGACGTTCCAGCCGCCGCCGGTCCGAGGAGTCACATGGTAAGTCTTACGTCTTCACATGGTTTCACCTCCATTCATATCGCTCCCTCAAGGCCTATCCTGTTTCCCCCGACGCCCGCACAGTCATGATCGAGCCGGTGCCCTCGGCGGCGAGCTCGGCCAGCCCTGAGAAACGCGCTCGGCTCAGGCCTCTGAGCAGCAGGTAATCTTTCCAGCCATGAAAGCCCTGGCACACCCATAGTGCCAGTTCGTTCGGGTTTTCGTTTGATACCGGATCAACGTACAACCAGGCGCCTCGGGCGGAACACGCGAGTTGTAGAATATGAATCGTCTGCCCCGATATTCCCGGGTGAGACTGCAAAAGAGTGGCAGATAGTCTTTCCCTCCAAAGAAGATGACCTGCTCATCGCAATCATCCGGGAGCATCCGGAAGTCGTTGTACCGATCCCGTTTAGAGCGTCTTTTGTACTTGTCCGCGTTGGCCGAGAAGGTGATGTCGTATCTCGGTGTCAGGAAGTCTGCGCTGATGAGACCCCAGCCGGCGGACAGTATAAATACATTGCCAACACCATAGCGGTCGACCAGTTGCCCATATACCTGGTGACGATACAGACGATATGCCGGCAGCAACCCCAACCGATTCTCACCGGTGGTGTTGTAGTCGACCAGCAAGGTGCGCCAGGTCAGCCCGTCGCCGGCTGGATCGTCAGGACGCGCATAGATGCAAGTTTCCGAGTGAGGCGCCAGGCCGGGATTGGCGACGAACAAAACAGGCAGTCCACGAGCATCGATCAGCGAACCTGCATCAGGGACCTTGTTGGCGGCGCATTGGATGACAATCTTCATGATGCCCTCTTCATCTTTCGTACCAGTCGTTCCAGTTCGGCGAGGAAAGCAGGATCATACGATTCATCGACATGATTCTGGTTCCATAACCCGGAAGCGCGAACCTTCTCCCGGTCGCAGTGGGCGCCAAGCCAGGAAGACGACGGCGCATCGAGTACGGGTCTGTTGTAATTGCTGAGCAGGGCGATGGCATTGCGCTCGATGTAACCGCGGAGGCTTTCAGCACCGGGTGGGTCTGGAACCTCGAGCCACAAAAACGGCATCTGCCCAATGGTTCTGCTCACAAGCTCCTCCAGTCGCTTCTCTTTCTCCCGAATGTGTTTCGGGGCAAAGCTGCCCTGTCCCCAGGTTGGCACCATCATCCCGTTGGTCGCAGACAACGCAGTTCCTACGAGCAGACGAAATATGGATCCTCTATGGTTCCCAACCCTTGTCTTCGCCGATCCACGGTGCTGTGAAAGCCGGTTCCAGAGTGTCGTTCGGGAGCCGGTTTTGAGCGCATGCGTGCCGACCCGGACGATCCGGAGGCCAGTGCCGGAATCACTCCGGGTTTCGCCGTATTCCTGAAAAAAATAGACACCGCGTTCGGGCCACCCCATTCGGCCGGTACATTCGGCCAATATGCGCGGCCCACCAATTCTCTCGGCCAACATATCGAGAATTTCATAGAAGCGAATCAGATCATGGAGCCGATCATATGAAAGCGTCATGATCCGCCTCCCTGCCTGCGCCGAGTCTTCGGCAGGCAGGCCTTCGCCGCTGGCAGGCTTTCCGTGCGGAGCATGATCAAGTCCTGGTCAAGGCCGTGTCGCAGCACATCGAGCCGCCCGGAAACCGCGACCAGATGAGCCGCGGAAATAGGGCTCAGGCGGAACGGGAACAGGCTCGTGGAATCGAGGACCGTTCTCAGAGCCACCGAACCGTTGGGATGAGCGTGCAAGAAGGCCTCGGCCAACCAGGCGATAAGCTCCACCTGAGCTATGGCGAGTGAAAGCCCAGCGGTATAGATGCCTTTTTCCGATGTTTCCTTCAGGACCTCCCAATCGACGAAGCTCCGCAGCACCCGTCGTGCCGCTCTGGATACCGTGTCGCGTTCCCCATATTGCTCCCGCACACGGCGCTGTACCTGGCTGGCTGCGGCCGTTCCCTGGAGCCTGAGCAGTCGCCCCACATGG
>QMMV01000373.1 GCA_003647435.1 Deltaproteobacteria bacterium
GTACAACGCGAAGGGATGCATGGGGTAGACATCTGCGAAGTGTGTTGCCTCATCAGTAACCGGCTCGCGGTCCCGGAAGTAGCGACGGAAAAACTCGGCAAAGGTTCCTCGGTAATGCGGCTGGATTTCATTCCGGAAAAGGTCGGCAAGCTTATGGACGCACTTCGAATTCTCCCGGAAGAGGCGATGGTTGTAGATCCGATGAAATTGGGTGACGGGAATGTTGATGGACTGAAAGCGACCGGACTGACCTGAGAGCTTGCCCATCAATTCAGTGTCATAGTTCCTGCCGGCCTGGCGGGCGATGGCCTGTATTTCTTCCTGCACCGCTCCGAATACCCAGAACGGTTGATCTCCAGCCAGACCGGCCTCCGCCAACTGTCCGAGGAAGGCCGTACCTCGGTTGAAATGGTCGTCGCTTTGAATCAGGTGTAAGTACAACTCGTCAATAAAGACAAGCACGCCTTCATAGCCGCGAGAACGGGCGATCTCGACAAGTTTTTTGACTTTCTCTGTGACAGTGGTCCGGTCTTGAACCAGTTGAATGTTCAAGGCGGCGACAGCTTTTTCGATCTGGGATTTCTGGTATTCCTTGTCATATTGCAAAAGTTTATCAAGTGTCAGGTCTTGGTTGTCCCGAAGCCAATTCTCAACATCACTTTTGGTTCCACTGGCAGTATGCTTGTAGAACGTATCCAGGTACGCATCAGTATTAGACAGGGTTGCTGTAACAGGCGGGTTGAGATGCCGGAGATGGTCCGTCACTGAGTGCCAAAATGCTTCCTCAAGGGTCTCATCAGGCACTTCAATAGCGGTGAAGTTTATGGTCAGATATTTTCTGGAAGCCAGAGTATCCAATCCCCACTCGGGCTTAGTATCAAGGAATTGCTTGCGCAACGTCGGTTCTGTGAGGATTGCTGACAGCCAAGCCATGAAGATGGTCTTGCCCGAACCATACAGACCGGTGATAAAGAATCCTCTCCCCTGTTGCCGGTGAATTCGGTCTAGAATAATCCTGGCCGATTCTTCCACTTCGGGCAGCATGACAAAATTTTCAAAGATGCGAGCACGGCTGGTTTCATCATGGGTGGACTCGTTGAAGTTTTCCACCCAACTGCTTACCGGCGTGAAATCGAACATTTCTTTTATCAATGGCATATCAGGCCTCCAATTCCACAATCGGTTGATCTCCACGCGTCAGCGTATGCTGACCACAACGGCAAAGCTGTCCAGCCATCCTTCCTGTCAGCACCAGCAGAATCCTTCTATTACCGACCGCATCGTTGTACCAAGTCGTTGTTGGATCAATGCCGAGAGCAAAGACGAGCTCCAGATGATCTAGTATTGTCAAGCCATCCGGCAGAAACTGTTCAGCGACCCAATCATGAACCGCACGACGTAGGCGGGTTCCATAACGTTTCAAGTCGGTTCCCAAAGAAACTGCATTAAATTCAAAGATTTCCTTAAAAAGCGGGTCTTTTTCCAATATGTCGAGCAACAGTTGATTTACGGCTACGTACTTTGTCTCGCCGAATTCTGGATGATTCTTCATATGCCTCGCTAACCAGGTTTTCCCAGAGCCTTGTGGCCCAACTAGGCAGCAAAGAGTGCGTCCACCCGTATTGCGCATGCCAATGAGACCGCTCAATTCCTTCAAAGCTTTTTCTTGAGCCGGGGTGGCTTTATCACTGCCAGGCATCTACGAATTCCTCCAGAGTATGATGAGTTAATTGCACCTGATCGGTGTGCCCATGCTGGTGATACTCGCAGTGCCCCTTACTCGCGAGACGCTTGGTTGCGGCGACCAAAAGCGGGCGGTTGCACAAGAAAGCGGGAACTATCGTTCCTTGCTCCATAATCGTTAACGTTGACGGGGCACGCCATCCATTCTGTTCGGCGTCATGGTAGAGGACATAACCCAAAACGGGTTCTGCGGGGCAGTAAGCAACAGTTGTATAATTATTGCCAGAGAGCCTAAGCCTTCCCGCTTTAATCAATATCTGACGCACTCTTTCGCAAGTAGACTTTGGTACGTGACCGAAGATATTTTCCAGAAGTTGGTCGAGATGATATTTGGCAAAAACGGCTTCACCCGTATTTAAAAAACTACTTGTCGCTAGAGCGCGGAGAGATTCAAAGACCACAGGTGTTTCGCAGCAAAGCTTGAAGAAAATTAAGTCAAGACTGTCTTGTTCGTTTGCAGCCAGTTTTCCGTAAAGCTTCAGGAAAGGCGTGTGTAGAATTCGACCCCTATCAATTTTGAAATAGCGTTTACTCAAGTGGTTCCACATCCTGACTTTATTGGGGACTGATTTTTGCGGCCAATTTTGAATGCAATAATCACGTACAGACTGCTGATTGTCTTGCTGGAGTGCGAAGGCAAGCATTATGCGGGTTTCCTCCAGATGGAACCCATAACCTAATGTTGCGAATTTTTTACCCATGCACTTTTCCACCTACAATCATGAGTCCTGTCCTTTTCCAGACGTATCTGCAGCACCACCAGAACGAACCCATTCGTCCACTTCTTCTTTACTGAACTTCCAGAGCCGGCCGATTTTGTGACCTGGCATTTGCCTTTCACTTATCCACTTGTAGACCGTATCCCGTTTGATCCCGAGATAGGTCGCGATTTCATCTACGGAGAGCCATCGATCTTCCATCATTCGTCTCCACTCACTCCGAGCATCTCATAAGGTTGTCTCGCAACGGCCTCTTTCCATTCGGTTGATGATAGGTTTGCCATGGACCAGACTCGGATTTACCGGTCTTTTATCCAGACAAACCTGGATAAACAAGGATAAAGTATATCAATCGAAGGTCTGATGTCAAGCAGCACGATGATTTTGTTCTAATGTCGCAAGGGGTGGACACATGAGTTTTGAGTCATGCGCAAATAGTCAAAGACCAAGCGCACATTGCAA
>QMMV01000374.1 GCA_003647435.1 Deltaproteobacteria bacterium
CTCCATTCTAGCCGCTTCATTGATAAGACCATTCAACGCGTCAATGAGCATATTGGTGTTGTTTTTGACTTCATTGAAGTCCCCCTTGTACTCGTCCGTGATCTTCTCCGGGATGTCCCCCTTGGAGATACGGTCCACGTATTCGGCCGTCACGTTAAACGGGGCAACGAATGCGTCGATCAGGTCATTTACGCCCTGGACCATCTCACGGTAGCCGCCTTCAAATTTGTCGACATCCGCCCGGGCATCCAGCTTTCCGTCAATGACGCTCTTGACCAGTCCTCCTATTTCATCCTTGAATCTTTCCAGTTCTTGATCCATGTTTTTGTCCTCCGTTGTCACCGGAGATGCCTCCAGCTTCTTTCTGTTTTTTGTACTTCCCCTCTCTTTGTCTTCCTGCCCCTTTGTGCGACCGGCAGAAGGGTTTCCCGGGTTTTTCTTGTTAACCCTTTTTCCCGCCATTCTTCTTGTCCTCCCTGTGTTTTGTCTCGTCCTCCCTTAATCAAAATGATTCCATCCTCTTTGAGACTTGCCCTGTATTCAGACGATGACTCACCTCCCCTCTCTCCATATTTTCCAGTGTTAAGCTTTTCCCATAAACAAATGTTCCATCATGCTGATCAACAAACCCCATCTTTTTCCAGAACCCGATCGCGGTGTATCGTACCCTGTCCGCGATGATAGTGTCGAAATGTTCCTTGAAAAGGTTGATTGTAGCTTTGGCGTATCCTTGTTTTTCAAACTCAGGAAATATATTGATTGAATAGATCGTAAGGGTTCGATCGTCTATCGTGCACCTCACTCTGCCCACCCGTGCGTCTTCGCAGTCAATGTTCAGCCAGTCATAGCCAGACTTCTGTTCTCCCCTGGGTATTAGTTTAAACGTCAGGTTGTCCATGCCTTCCTCATTGTTGAAAACAGTCGAGGCGCTGAGTTAGTCGGGTGGTCGACTATTTCCCTTCTCGACCGCTCAACCACTCCATGCTCTTCTTGACATTCCTTAATGTGTTTCGCAGTGTCCTGTTGCAGTCCTTTAATAATGGCTCACCGTGCCCGAGATAAATGGCCCGGATATCCCTGCGACATAACTTTTCCAGCGCACGGATATACCCCTCTTCATAAGTGCCGCCCAAAGACTGGACTATGAGCGTCGTGTCTCCTGCAAAAAGCGTCCGCTCCTGTTCACAGTAAAGACAGATGGAGTCATTGCTGTGACCCGGCGTGTAGATCACTTCGAACATCCTGTCGCCGAGCTTCAGGGTCTCTCCACCCTTTAGAATGTTGTCCACACCCTCCAAAGAGGCTGAAAACGCATAGACAACCGGATGAAAGGCCTCCCGAATGAGGGGCAAGGCCTCAGCGTGGTCATAGTGGCTGTGTGTAAGCACCACCTGCTCTACCCTGTGCTTGCCTACGCCGGTCGGCGCTTCATTTATCCTATCTATGATCAAAGGATCTCTCCCCACATCCACGAGAGTGTTCAAGTCATCCAGTGCGTTGTGGTTGCCAAGGACAAGGTACGCATTAGACGTATAGGCCGACCGGCTATCTCTGGTAAGATTCAATACCTTCACAATCAACCCTCCATCCCGCCACTCGATCACTCGACTACTCCCCTACTCGCCTAACCCAGTTTCCGAAACAACTGTGCATTGGTGACTACGGGTTCAAACAGCCCTGCGACTTTCCGGGGCATCTTCTGGGTCTGCTCCATGGCCAGGAACCCTCCTCTGTCAAGGGCACCGTGGAACATCTTGATAACTTCGACCCGATCATCTTCTTTGAAATGCAGAAGGACATTCTTGCAGAGAATCAATGCCAGGCCGGTTGCTACAGGTTCCAGACTCAGGAGATCGTGTCGCTGATACTCCACACACCTCCTTAATTCTTCCGCGATGATAAAATGATCCGGTTTTCCATTCTCCCTGAAGTACTTCTCAAATATTTCCTTAGGGATTCTCTTGACCTGTTCCTTCGGATAAATCCCGCTGGTGACGATTTCCCCGAAATGACCGCTCTCATCGATATCGGTGGCGTATATCCTGACATTCCTGAACGTTGAACCCATGCTCTCCCTGAGCACAATGGCCAGAGAATAGGGCTCCGGGCCCATGGCGCACCCCGCGTCCCAGACCTTGATGTATCTCCTGGACCGTACTTGAGGGATGACATGGTCCCGGATCAGGTAAAGTGTCTGAAGATCTCTGAAGAAATACGTAAAGGCCATTTTCACGCCACCGCCGCCTGTTCCGCCCCTGCCGGGGGTTCAGGCGTTTGTCCATTGAGCAATTTATTCACGTCGAGGAGAATTTTTACCTCCTCACCCACCTTGCCAAGGCCCTGGATCATAAGATTGTTGCCCCCCTTGTTGATCTCCGGCGCAGGCTCGATCCGCTCCTCCGGGATGTCCACCACCTCATTGACCGTGTCCACCACCAATCCCACGGCCGCTTCCGCAACATTCACCACCACGATGCAGGTCCGCTCGTCATAATCGCGGTCCTCCAGCGAAAAGCGTCTTCGCATGTCCAGCACGGGAATCACCTTCCCCCGCAAGTTGATCACACCTTTGACGAATTCAGGCATGTCAGGGACGGCCGTGATCTTCTGTATGCCGATGATCTCGGTCACATGGCGGATCTCGATCCCGTAGTCCTCATGGCCCACCCGAAACGTCAGGAACTTGTCCTTTTGGGTATCCTCTTCATCTTCGTCCAGAAAATCGTCTTCCAATGCGCCTTTCCCCTTGTTTTCTTCCATCTCGTCTTCCTCCCTCTTCATTATTGTGGGAACCCTTTCCGGGAGTCCCCGGCTCCAGACTCACGACTCTCGACTCACGACTCATGACTCCTGACTCCAGACTCACGACTCTCGACTTTCGACCCTCGACCCTCGACCCACGACCCACGACCCTCGACC
>QMMV01000375.1 GCA_003647435.1 Deltaproteobacteria bacterium
AGCATTGGGAGCATCCCGTGGCCGTCCTGTACGAATGACGTGGTAAAAAGCACGGAAAAAGGGATCAGCCCCTCGGCAAACATCATCACGAATATCAAATGCGGCCCTGACTCGGGGATCACTCCGATCAAGGCGCCGATAAGAAGTACCCACATCATGTGTTGCTTGATAAACACATCAAGATTCCAAAACGCCAGGCCCCAATGTACAAAAAAAAGTGCACCGAATGTCCACAAAAAGACGCGAAAAAGGTGCCTCTTTATTATGTGCTCCCAGATATGAGCATGCAAATAGTGCTCGGAGGCAAGCCCGATAATGTATAGAGAGAATAGTGCCAGGCCGACAAAGGTCATTCTCTTCCAATCCCACTTGGTTGAACCAATGATTCCAAGTATGACCAGCAGGAGGAATGAACCGATAAGCAAAAACAGAAGAAAGCGGGTAAAAGACAGGGACCGTATGTTTTTCGAAAGATTATTAAACTTGAAGATTTCGCGGATTTTTTCATCCTCATCCTTGTGAGCGAGGTACTCTTCACATTCTGATTCGAGGCATGATTCACAGGTAGCAATTCTCAAAACCTTAATAGCATGATCGCTCAGCCAGGCAAAAATGATTCCGCATACGAATAATATCCCGAAAAGTAGTAGGGCCGTGCCGGGAAATTGGGCGAGCATCACGAACGATTCATCTCCGGAGGTAGCTATCATTCCTCCCACGATGGCGCCAAAGGAGATCATCCCGTGAACATAGAGAGTTACATTCATAAAAGCCCCGAGGCAACCGGGGGTAGCACCAAGAAAGGAAGCCAGCGTGTATTGGCGCCATCGGCCGCCTTTCATAATATCCGATATCCGCCCTTTGGTTGCAACATTGAAAAAATCTACCAGAAGCATCATCACAAAGACAAAGAAGGTGACCATCACGGTGTGTTTCAGGATATTGAAGATTGCCATTGTGTTCTCCCCTTATTACTTCCGGATACACAAATTGTTTTAGCGAAAGGAGATGAAATGTCAATAAAATCATAAAAACGATTCCCTTGGCGGGTTAAACTTCATACCCATTCATGAACCCGGATTTGCGTCCGTTGATACGATTTCCTGATTGAGATCTCACTATTTGCGAGTCTCGCTGATACCACTTTCCCCATCTCTCGAAAGACTCGGTTGCCGACTCCTTTTGGAAACTTCTCGGAGCGGCACCCTGATAATCTCGGTGTTACGTAAGTTTTAGGTTCGCCATCCCCTGTCGCTTTCAATGACATTGATTACTTCCCATTTCCTTTCCTTTAAGCTTTGGCTGATAAAGTCGCAATCAAAATCCTGTGGAAAGCTTTCTCCGCACATGATGGCAGAAGAGGTCCTTTCAGCTATGGATTCTATTTTTTCAAGTTCTTTTAGGTAATTATTATTTTTCACATAGTCCTCGTAAATACGGTTCCTATATCTCGCTATTTTACTTCCCAAATAGACATAGGTGATACCTTCTGCTTGTAATAACCTGTCAAGTCTTTTCTCTTTGAAATGCTCGCGCTCATTGGTGGGAAACCTACGTAAATCTATAAGGCATCTTATACCATAGTACTTGAACAGCGCAAGAAACTCCTCGGGGCTATGGGTGCTTGAGCCGATCCGATAGACGGTTTTCTTCAGAGCTTCTTCAAGCAGGGTCTTGGCAGGTAATGAATTGTTGAATGTCTCTTCAAATAATCCCTTAGCTGCTTTTTTTATTTCTTCGTCTTTAAGACTATCAACAAAATTGACATCTGATAAATAACTTGATTCAAACCAGCAATATTTTTTGAATTTATTAAATAAATGCTCGACAATTATCCTGCTGGTATCGCCATATTCAATGCTTGGACTCCAAGAATGAATATCGGGAAGCAACGAACTAAGTATGACAAACTTCGGATTAGAACTTATAGCGATCTGCCCAAGGTAAGCGCCTATTTCATCCACTACTCTCCAGTAAAAGTCCCCGCCGGGTTTAAGCGCTGCAGCAGGAATTGGGGTTTGACCTTCCTTTTTGAATTTTGAAAGCAATGATGCATTAACCTGATGAGTTATCTCATGGTAGAGATATTCCCTCAAGAGCCGATCAAAAATTTGTTTGCTGCTCAAGTTAGAAAATATCTTTTTAAATATTGCACTTCTTTCAGGAAATTCTCTATCTGGTTGATTTATTTCCCTGGCTATCTGCTTCGTGTGTTCAGAAATGCCTGAATAATTTATCAATATATGGTCCTTATAATAGAATCCACTAATCTTGCTTAAGGGAGACACCACATATAACACGGTCAAAAAATATATTGTAACTTCCCTGGAATCCACACTTATTCTTCTATGGGAGTGTATCTTATACGCATATAGGCCCTCTCTTTTGTAAAAGACATATATTCCATTCGGGATAAAGTAACTGATATTTAGATCGCGCCATATACCTTTTCTTTTAAAGAAAGCCTCAAGATCTTTTTCCCCTTGATTTTTCCTGATATCCAAGGTATTTCTTACAATGCTTGATAATTCAGGAAAGCGCTTGACTTCGCTTAGTATTCGTTTCTCTTCTTGTTCTAAACCCGAGTTGCTGATATTCGGATCGCCGTACTTTTTTATAAGTCGAATCAAGGAAACTACAAATCTTTCCAATCGTGAAACTTTAGATATCATTTTCGGTATCAGTTGAGATTTTTGAAGATGTCTGTTTTTTAAAAGAGCTAAAGTGTTACGAAAGTGCTAAAGTGATATCATTTTCACGTTTCGAAAACTCGAGACTCAAGACTTAAGTTGGTCACATAAACTATTTATTATAACCTGAAATCATGCAATATGCAATAGTGAATACCTCAGGCAACTTCTGAATCAGGCTCTTGACCGGGATTTTGTATTTGCTATACGTCTGTCTG
>QMMV01000376.1 GCA_003647435.1 Deltaproteobacteria bacterium
GATACTGGAGACCGTGGTACCCGTATGTGCAACCACCGGCTCTGGATCCCAAGGCGGAACTTGCCGAACTTCAGCGTGAGGCAGAGGATGTCAAGGCCTATTTAAAGGAGATTGACGCCAGAATCGCCGAGATTGAAAAGACTTCCAAGTAAACCCCGTTAGACCCGTTAGAGGGGGAGGAACCAAATCTTTCCTGCAACATCCCTGCCCTGAAGGACGGGGCTTTCTAACGGAGTGAAAGGCCGCTTCCGATTTCTGCACAGATGGCCGCCATTTCTGTGGCGGCCATCTGTGGTTAGACGCATTTGATTTTCGGATATTTTCTTACAAATATTTCATACATATAGACCCCCAGAAACCCACCTGAAAAGTCAAATACTACATCCCACAAATCAGCCGTCCTGTAAGGCACATAATGTTGATGTATTTCATCACTTGCACCGTAAATTCCTGTCAACACAATGCTCGCTACCATAATCAGGGCACGGTTGTTTTCCCAGCTTGAATTGTTGAAGCCTCGCAAAAATAAGATCCCGAGCAAGGCGTAGCCTGTAAGATGAAGGAATTTATCAATATACGGCAGGTCACAGGTTTGTTCCGGCACCGGGTGCGAGGATTGAATAAAGATAATTATGCAAAAAAAGAGGACCGGAAACCAGTAGCGAAAAAAATGATATAAAGCTTTTTTGGGCATCAATTACTCCGCTTTCTGTGCCTCAAATATCTCTTTTGCTTCTACCTTGCAAATCTTCTTGACGCAAACGTAAGCAATGAGTATTTGTGAGATGCTTTTATATCTATCCTACCATAACAAAAAAACCTGTGTCTGAGTCAAAACGTCCTACAAATTACCAGAAAGGAGAGAAAAGGTGTGAGAATAATACAAACATGTATTTTATCCTTATTGTTAACAGGGTTTTTGGCGTTTAGCTCGAATGCAGAGGAATCGGTAGCGGATCCAGGTCAGCCTACAAGAGTTCTGAGTCTGAGTCTTCAGGATTTTATTCAATTGGTGCGGGAGAAGAACGAAAGAATCAGATCTCAGCATTTAGAGTGGGCGATCAGCCGCCAGGCTGTCAAGAAAGAGTGGTCGATTTTCGAGCCGGACTTTATTGGCTCTTGTGAACACCAATACAATCGCCAACGAAATACGACAGAGGAAGCTGCCAGCAGGCAGTTGTTCGGGATAGTGCCCACCGAGATCTACAAAGAACGTAGTAACAGCTATACTGCCGCTGTCGAGGGACTGGTCCCCACGGGAGGGAAAGTGCGGCTCGGTTACACCCTGCAGGATATGTCCAATACCCTCATTGATGCAAGGTATGATGATAAGGAAAGCGAGTACCGAACACTTCTTGCTGCAACACTTACACAGCCTTTGCTGAAGAATGCCGGCATCAAAACAACCATGGCGGGCATTCGGGTGGCGGAGGCGGACTCGGAGATGGCATTTCAGGAATACCGTCGGCAGATGATGCGTGTAATTGCCGATGCGATTTCGGCATACTGCGACCTCTATTTGGCACAAGAGAAATACAAGGTCAGAAAGGATTCCGTCCGTATCGCGGAGCGCATATTAGAGGACAACCGCGAGCGTGTCAAAACAGGTAAAATGGCAGAAACGGAGGTGCTGGAGGCAGAGGCCGGACTTGCGTTGAGGAGGTCCCTTGAAAGCGCAGCGAAGCAGGATTATATTTCTGCCACGAATAGGGCGCGCAGCTTTTTTTCTTCTTCAGCCGCAGAGGGTGAAATCAACATCGAGATCACCGATCGATTTGAGATCGATAAGCTTCAGTTGGATTTTGGCGAAAGCCTTAAGAAGGCATTCAAGCTTAGACCGGAGTATATATCAAGTCGTAAAAAGGCGGAGCGTGAAGACGTACGGCTCGCTTTTGCCAGGAACCAGAGATGGCCGCAACTCGATTTGAAAGGGAGCTATGGGCTCAACGGCCTTGATCTTTCTGCTGGTTCTTCATGGGATGACGCATTGGATACAGATTTCAAGTCATGGTCAGTCGGGGTAGAACTGCGAATCCCTCTTGGCGGGGGCATGAAAGGCCGCAGCGAACTCCAGGCAGCCAGGCACCGCAAAAAGCAGGCCCTTCTCGAACTGAAAGCAGTTGAAGTAGCGTTGGCGGATACTATCGACACGGCCGTTCAAAACGTCTACAGCGCTCAGGAACAGGCTGCACATTACAGAAAAGTTGTTGATCTGAATAAACGTTTACTTGAAGTGGAGCTTGCGCGCCTGGATGCAGGCAAGAGCAACAGCAGGCTTGTTCTGGAGAAGGAAGCAGATCTCAACAAAGCAAAAGAAGCCGAGCTCGAGGCTCTTGTGAATTACAAAAAGGCTGTCTTGGGACTCGAAACGGCCGAAGGATCATTACTTCTCAATCACAACATTGAAGTTATGGAGGTAGTATCACCTTAGCGCTTTCAAAAAATACACATAAGGAGCGTACAGGCCATCCGATTGTAGATCGATTCACTGTCTGAGAGCATTAGTGAGCGTTGAGAAAAAACAGTAAGTTCGGTGGACTTGTCCTTAGGCATAACGAATATTGTCACCGAATAGATGTTATTTCAACCTCTAAGCGCTGTTTTTTCTTTACGCTCAGTTACCTGCCTGCCGGCAGGCAGGTGCTCGAGTTTGAGGCGGTCTACAATCGGATGGCCTGTACGCGATAATATTTTCAAAAATCTAAACTGATACGGGAGGTAGATGTGTGATTATCAAAAAGATTCCTGTTTGGACACAGCGCAGAAAGATGATAGACTTATGTGTAAAGCCTGCAATTACGGCGACGCTTGTCGCGGCGCTATTAATTATAACCTGGGCCGTCCCCTCTGGATATGGAGAAGAGCAGTTTTCTGTCTCCGGGGTAACAGAGCCAATAAAGGATATAA
>QMMV01000377.1 GCA_003647435.1 Deltaproteobacteria bacterium
ATCTAAGGCTTGCTACAGGCGATGTCAAAACTCGCCCTCCGGGCTCAAACAGTTGACATTGCTAATCTTCCGCTCCGCCAAGATTTGTTAGCAAAAAAACGTTTTAATGACCGCTCAAAGGAATTTTTGTTTGAGCAACGGCCCGTTAAGGCCTTACCCCGGTTGAGTCAGCCTCTTTAACCGGTTCTGATCCTTTCTTATCTGCTTCTATCCTTTCAATGGTATTGTTTTCTATAATCCATTTGATAGCTTGATCTTCAAGAGTTCTTTCTCTGAAAGCTTCATAGGCATCCGCATGGGCTTGATGGAATCGCTTGATTGCCTCCACAGGCTGACCTATATCCGTGGCCAACTCTTTGTAAGCTGCATCAAGGATCTCGTCTGTCAGGGTGATTTCCACCTGTTCACCCACCTTCTGCAAAAGGAAATGTTCTCGTACCCTTCTTTCTGCAAGGGGGCGGTACTTTTTCCTTAGCTCATTTTCCCTCAGGCCTGATTGCTTCAGAGGAATACCCTTGTATGCCATAGCCTCCCTGGCGTTTCTGACCATGGCCGAAAGCTCCTGTTGAACCAAGCCTTCAGGCAATTCAAAATCACATTGATCGATCAGCGCGTCAACAATACGCTGCCCGAGCTGGTACTTCGATTGAGCGTCATACTTATTTTGAATGTCTTTCCTGATAGCTTCTTTCAGTTCAGCCAGGGTTTGGTACTCGCCCAAATCTTTGGCAAACTCATCATCAATCGCAGGCAATATTTCCTCTTTGATCTCTTTTAGACTAACCTTGAAGATAACCTGGAGCCCAGCGAGCTCCTTATTGTAATAATCGTCAGGGAAACGAACAGGAAACTCTTTGGTTGTTCCAGGTTCCATTCCGAGGAGTTGTTGATCAAAATCCTCAAGCACCTGCCCTGCGCCGACCTGCAAAAGGAAGTTCTCGGTCTTGCCGGCAGGGGCAAACGGTTTATTATTTCTGAATCCCTCATAGTCTATTAGGACAAAATCGCCATTTTTAACCGACCGGTTTTCGTCAATGGTTTTAAGCTGGGCTTGACGTTTCTGCAATATCTTGAGCTGGGCTTCAATCTCATTGTCGGTAACGGTGTGTACTTCCTGCTTTAGCTTCAGCCCTTTGAGCTTCAGATTGCCGATTGATGGTCGTACCTCGACGGTTGCCGAATAGCGGTAAGGTTTTCCCTCCTGAATATCCGGCCTGTTGATGGTAGGTTCGCAGACAGGGTCCAGCTTTGCCTCCCGGAGGGCATCAAAAAAACAATTCTGGATCAACTGACTAGAGACGTCTGTATATACGTCTTTTTTGAAACGCCTTTCAAGAATCGATCGTGGAACCTTTCCAGGACGAAACCCCTTAATTTTTGCGTTCTTTTTCAGCGCCCTGTAAGCCTTTTCCAGTTCCCGGCTCACATCTTCTTCGGGGATTTCGACATGGAGAACTTTCTTTACTGTATTTACATTTTCAACTTCTACCTTCATGAATTACCTTTTTACCTTCATGTATCTGGTGCGAGAGGCGGGACTCGAACCCGCAAGGTATAAAGCCCCTGGATCCTAAGTCCAGTGCGTTTTCCAATTTCGCCACTCTCGCCCAAATAAAGTTAATGTGTTCGTAAACACTCCAGATTCAAGGGGCGCACCTCTTTTCACGCTATCAGGTGCAATCCTCTGGATTCGTGAATTGCCATTGCAGGTACGCCGCAGCACATGCCCCCGCGAAAACGGGGGAAGGATACCGCGGAATGCAGCTCCGCATGGGCGGGATCTCCGAGACCCTCAAGATTGATTTTTCGCATCAGAAGTGCTATCGTCTACCTTCTTTCGAGAACAAAAGCTTGGTGGCTGCCGGTTGGATCTTCACCCAAAAGCACAAAATAATGTTAAACTGAACCCATGTCAAGGGCAATTAAGATAAGGCTCCCTTCCCGTCAGGTATGTAAAATGAGTATATCGCACTTGATAATAGCACGCAAGAGACTCCTTATATTCTGGTTCTTGTTGGTTTTGCTGTTGGTTGCGGTGTTAAAGAGTGACGTATTGCCTGAGGACGCGTGCCCGGGCGACAAAGTTGTTGTATTGGATCCTGGGCATGGCGGCCATGACTCGGGTGCCAGGGGGCCGTCCGGGCTAACGGAAAAGTCGGTAACGCTGCAACTTGCGCAAGAGATCAAGAAGGCCCTTTCCGGGCGCCATGCAGTATACTTGACACGCACTGGAGACTATTACCTTGACATAGATGAGCGCACAGCTGTGGCAAATCACAAAAGGGCGAATCTCTTCATCAGCCTCCATACATGTGGATGTTTTCGGCACAAGGGCCATGGGACGGCAATTTTTTACTATTCAGGCAGCACCGGCCAGAATTTTCACCCTCTGTCACAAAAGGACGATATTTCGGAAGCCGGAGAGAAACTGTGCTATTGGGACTATAGTCAGTCTCCGCACATACGGAAAAGCAAACTCCTCGCTACCCTTGTGCACCAGGAGCTTGTTAAGAATCCGAAGCTTGTGGATAAAGGTATTCTTCACTCTCCATGCCTGGTTCTCAGAGGTGCGGATATGCCGGCGATTTTAATTGAAGTCGGCCCGTTAAACCCCTCTGCTGAAGAAAACAGATTTAGGGGGGGCGCATTTATCTCACCTGTTGCCGAGGCGATTGCCAGAGGAATATGCGAGTTTTTTGAACGGACCGGCAGTGCCTGATGGTTTCCCAACAAAAGTCCGAATCATGCGGAAGATTGATCCCGGTTACATCGGGACAAATCCCAGGCGCGCACATTTTTTCACGCCGTCAGGCACAATCCACGCTTGTGGGGGCGATTCACGAATCGCCCCTACAAGCGGTAGAGCCTGCCCCCGTGAAAACGGGGGGAA
>QMMV01000378.1 GCA_003647435.1 Deltaproteobacteria bacterium
CCGATTGGAGACTGGCTCACTGTCTGAGTTTGAGACGGTCTCCAATCGGATGGCCTGTCCGCAATAATATTTTCAAAAAGCTAAACTGATACTATTTTTCAAAGAGCTGAAGTGTTACGAAAAATCCAGGGTGATACATTTGGAGTTATAGCACAATGCTGTGGATCAAGGAAACTACAGACGGAGTGATTTTCAAGGTGATGGCTCAGCCAAGGGCATCGAGGAATAAGATTGCAGGACTCCAGGGTGATGCACTAAAGCTGAGAATAACCGCCCCCCCGGTTGAAGGGGCCGCCAACAAGATGTGCATTGAGCTTCTGGCCAAGACTCTGAGAGTGCGAAAATCAGATATAGACATTATCCAGGGGCAGAGCGGCAGGACGAAAAAAATCTTAGTGCGCTCGGCAAGCCGCAGCGATATCGAATCCCTTGCACAACCTGATTAGTTCAGTTACCTATCCCTTCTCAGCCACTATATTTTTTTAATATCATGACAGCATTGTGGCCGCCGAACCCAAACGAATTGTTCATAACTATATTGAGCTTTGCCGGTGTCGGTTTGTCGATGATGTTAAGATCGATTTCAGGATCCGGAGTCTCGTAGTTTATGTTAGGAGGGATTATCTGGTTTTCCATGGCTAACACACATGCGATAGCTTCAACCGCTCCAGCAGCGCCTATCAAGTGTCCTGTCATTGATTTGACAGAACTCACTGGAACCCTGTAATTACCAAAAATCTCGCGAATGGCAATGGCCTCGGCTTTGTCGTTAAGCGGGGTGGAGGTACCGTGAGCATTGATGTAATCAACCTCTTCCGGTTTGAGGCCGGCCATATTCAGCGAATCACGAATAGCTTTTTTCACCAGGCGGGCTTCCGGGTCCGGTGCCGTGATATGGTAAGCATCAGTGTTAGTTGCATATCCTACAATTTCTGCATAGATCCTTGCATCCCTTGCCAGGGCATGCTCAAGGCTTTCAAGGATTAAAACGCCTGCTCCCTCACCTATAACAAAGCCGTCCCTGTCTTTATCAAAAGGCCGGCAGGCCCTCTCGGGTTCGTCATTCCTGCGAGACAATGCCCTCATGTTGCCAAATGAACTTGCAGCAATCTCTGTGAGAATCGCCTCGCTTCCCCCGGTTACCATGACGTCGAAATCGCCTATCGCAATATCCTTGCAGGCATAAATCAGGGCATATAGCCCTGTGGCACATGCATTGGCCACACATGGGCTTGTGCCGGTGAGTTTATTGAGTATACTGACATAGGCGTTAACGGCATTCGGCATCATCATCGGAACAACAAAAGGACTTACCTTTGAGGGAGTTTTGTTTTCTACCAGTTTCTTCTTTTCACTCTCAAGGGTCATCAGGCCCCCGATCCCGGTGCCTATCATCGTTCCTATTTCATCGTTGTAGGCCTTTAATTTCAGGCGGGAATCCTTGATGGCAAGGCGGGCTGCAGCGACTCCGTACTGGGTGAAGAGGTCCATTCTCTTGAGGTCTTTTGGTTTAATATCATAGTCTGAAGGATCAAAATCGGATACTTCAGCCCCTATCTTGGTTTTGAAATTGGTGGCATCAAATCTGGTTATAAGGCTGACACCGGACTTTCCCTCCATGAGGCCGTGCCAAAAATTTTCTGTTCCACATCCAATAGGTGTGATCGCACCAAGGCCAGTGATTACAACACGTCTTCGATTCATGATAATGTCCTCCAGAACATGTGACCCATCTATTGGTCGATATTGATGAAGTACTAAAAAGTCCCTTTAATGTCATTGCGAGCGAAGCGACGCAATCTGAGATATTCTGCCCGGATGGCTGCCCCGAAAAGTTCGTGATGGCCGTTCAAAGGAATTATGCAAAGGCCTCATCTCAATCTCTTTGGCTCAAACGGCTTGAAATCACGAGATTGCTCCTCGGAATAACGGGGAGGATGGTTTTTCAAAGATGTCATTCCCTCAAAATATTGATATTATTATAACTGATACCATTGTTTGTCAAGAAGAAACTGATGTTATCGGCACGCTCGCCGGATCCAGGTCAGGACTTTTTCAAACTCACTTTTCAGTTGCGCCAGTGCTTTTCCACGGTGACTCACGCGGTTTTTTTCTTCCCGGGAAAGTTGAGCAAAGGTTTTTCTCAGCGGCGGGTAATAGAAGAGTGGATCATAGCCGAATCCTCTCTCACCTGCAGGGCTCTGTGCGATAAGCCCTCTGCAGCGGCCTTCGTATGTGAAGGCCATGCCGGAAGGGACCGCTATAGAAATAACACACACAAAGCTGGCAGCACGATTCGTCTTGCCTTCCATTGCTCGCAATAACTTCTGGTTGTTGTCGTCGTCGGTGGCAGCCGGGCCTGCGTAGCGCGCAGAAAGGATGCCTGGCGCTCCTCCCAACGCTTCAACTACAAGTCCTGAATCATCTGCCATGGCGGGCACTCCAAGGAACCTCGCGGTAAACGATGCCTTCTTATAGGCATTTTCATAAAAAGTGGTTCCATCCTCTTCAATGTCAGGCAGAGGGCGAAAATCTGCCAGGCTCTTTATTTCGACCGGGAAATCCCTCAAAAGCTCCCGAATCTCTTTGATCTTTCCCACGTTTTGTGTGGCCAGAACCAGCAATTGCTTGTTAGTCATGATTTTTCCGGTTGGTTCGATTTTTTCACCTCACCGCCAGGAGACAAGATAAGGCTAAGATAACTCCCCTTATAATAAAGGAGATTGTATCATTTTAGCCTTTTGAAAATATTATCGCATACGGGCATCCGGTATAGGCTGTCTCACTGTCTGAGAGCGTTAGCGAGCGTTAAGAAAGAACAGTTAAGCAACAAACCTATGCTTTAGCCTAACTGATGTTGGCAACCAGTTCATGTTATTGTACCGTCC
>QMMV01000379.1 GCA_003647435.1 Deltaproteobacteria bacterium
CCAGACAAACCAAACAAACCAGACAAACCAAACAAACCAGATAGACCAAACAAACCAGACAAACCAGACAAACCAAACATGCGCCCCAAAAAGTTCATAATGGACGTTCAAAGGAGTTATGCAAACGCCTCACCAGCTATTAACCGCACTTCAGCCGCTTATCCTGCCAAGGTATTGCTCGATTCGATCCATCCCCTCTGCAATATTCTCAAGGGTGTTTGCATAGGAAAAGCGCAGGTAACCTTCGGCGTTTTCTCCGAAGTCAACCCCGGGGGTCACACCGACATGAGCATTATCAAGAATGTCGAAAGCCAGTTTATATGAATCGCTTGAAAACCTCTTTGCATTTGCAAGGACGTAAAATGCACCAGTGGGCTCAACGGTTATGCCAAACCCGATCTTTTTTAACCGCCTGATGAGAAATTGCCGCCGTTTATCGTAGGTTCTTCGCATTCGTGCCACGTCATCGCCGGCATCCTCGAGAGCTGCGATCCCTGCCCATTGTGCTATGGCGCTTGCCGAGATGAAGAAGTTCTGCTGGACTTTCTGGATAGCCCGGATGAAAGCCTTTGGTGCAATGAGATACCCCAACCGCCATCCCGTCATGGCATACGTCTTAGAAAAGCCGTTTAAAACAAAGGCCCTATCGGTATATTCAAGGATGGAGTGTTCCTTTCCCTCATACACAAGCCCGTGATATATCTCGTCGGAAATAATATACGGGCTTAGCTTTGAGATAGCCTCAATCCGGTCAGGGGAAAGCAGAGTTCCCGTGGGGTTTGATGGCGAGTTGATCACTATCGCCTTTGTCTTATTGTCGATTTTCTCACTGATGGTTTCTGGCCGATACTGAAACCCATCATCTTCGTAAACCGGGATAGTCACCGGCTTGCCACCGGCGAAGCGAATAAAATTAGGATAACATGGATAATGAGGATCAGAAATTATGACACTGTCACCCGGTTCAAGAAGGGCGGAAAATAGCAAGAACATAGCGGGCGACGTGCCTGAAGTTACTATAATTTGATCACTTTCAATAGTGACGCCGTAGCGGTGATGATAATGGCGGCAGATGGCCTCCCGAAGCTCCCGGAGGCCAAGACTGTGTGTATAGTGGGTGTGACCGGCCTCCAGAGCGCGAATAGCGGCATTCTTGATGCAGAGCGGAGTGTTGAAGTCAGGTTCCCCTATCTCTAAATGGACTATGTGAGTGCCTGCACCTTCCATGCTCTGTGCCTTTTCAAGCACGTCCATAACGATGAATGGTTTAATTTCCTGCGTGCGCCTGGAGATCATGGAAGATTCCCCTTTCATCGGTCTAACCGTGAACCTGAGTGGTTGCTATAGAACCTTGTTCAGTTGGTACTCGATAATTCCTTCGGCCCCGTTTTTGAGCAATTCTGGAATAAGATCACGCACCACTGGAGAGGCCACCACCGTTTCAACAGCAAACCAGTCCGACTGATAAAGGGGGGAGACGGTTGGAGCATGGAGGGAAGGGAGGATTTCAACAACTTGCTTCAACTTTTCTTTTTGCACATTCATTTTCAAGCCGACCATTTTACCGGCGAGGAGCGCCCCTTTTAGGAGCAGTGCGATCTGCTCTATTTTTTCACGCTTATTTTTGTTGGCCCACGCAACGTGATTGGCAATTAACTGTGTGTTTGTCTGAAGTAACTCATGGATGATCTTGAGGCCATGTGCTTCAATGGTACTGCCTGTCTCAGTTACTTCTACGATAGCATCTGCGAGGCCGGCTACTACCTTGGCCTCGGTAGCCCCCCATGAAAACTCAACTTTCACATCAACGTTCCTGTCGCGAAAATACTTTTTGGTGAAATTGACCAGTTCAGTAGAAATTTTTTTCCCTGAGAGGTCTTCCAGCTTCTTAACAGGGGAATCATACGGCACAGCCAGCACCCAGCGTGCCGGTCTTTCACTGACCTTTGAATATATCAGGTCTTCCACAACGTGGACATCTGATTCATTTTCATATATCCAGTCTTTGCCGGTGAGGCCGGCATCCAAGGTGCCGCTTTCTACATATCGCGACATCTCCTGAGCGCGACAAATGGCACATTCAATACTCTCATCATCGATCTCAGGGAAATAGCTGCGTCCGTTGATATTAATCTTCCATCCGGACCGTTTAAACAAGGCAACGGTGGCATTCTGAAGACTCCCCTTGGGAATACCGAGTTTCAGTTTTTCTTTCACTTTATTTGTATACCTCCTTTGGGTCAAAAACCTTCTTTTCAACTACCTGGACCGAGTCTCCCTGTACTTTCTTAAAGAAACAGCTTCGGTACCCCATGTGACACGCCGCCCCGCCTACCTGCTTCACTTTCAACAGCACCGTGTCATCATCACAATCGATACGTATTTCCTTGATGTATTGGACGTGCCCCGATGTTTTACCCTTGATCCAGAGTTGTTTACGGGTTCGACTCCAGTACGTGGCGATGCCGGTTTTGAGGGTTTCTCGCCACGCCTCTTCATTCATGAACGCAAGCATTAAAACCTCTCCGGTTGCAAAATCTTGGACAACCGCCGGAACCAACCCACCGCATTTCTCAAAATTCAGTCTAATCATGGAAGTAGAAACCTCAGCAACAATTTATGTTTTTGAAAACATCTGTGTCTGTTTGTTAAAGAAGCTAAAGTGTTACAAACCTTATTTGTTGTTTTTCCCGGGATAACGCTCTGTAGGGGCGATTCATGAATCGCCCCTACGTGTTCCGTCCAGACAGGTGCGTAAGAAACAAACAACGTGTTGCCAGTCTATTAAACGGAAAGTATCATCCTTGTCAAGACTATTTCGTGGGCTTGCCTGTCGTCCTTTTTTTTGTTAGAAAGAAATCTTGTAACACTTTAGCTCTTTTAAAAAA
>QMMV01000380.1 GCA_003647435.1 Deltaproteobacteria bacterium
TTCATAATGCCCGTTCAAGGGAGTTATGCAAAGGTCTCCGCTTGAGGTTCTCTGAGATGGGGGTTTTAATGAAATCGGATTTAGTCATAGAAGTGGTAGCCATAAGGGGTTGTTGTCCCGTATACAAGAAAGGGTTTGTCTTCCGAATCAAGCAGGGATATAAACTCGTAGCAGACGCTCCCATTTGTATGCACTCCTTGCTGTCGCTGGCGCCTTACTATGCTTCGTTGAGCAGGGGAGTTTCGCCTGGCGAACTGCGTTTGGCCGGGCCTGACGGGGCGGCCTATGTGCAGTGCCTCGACCCGCAAGAGATCACGGGCGGCGGGACGGTCACCTTCAGAATAACCCGAGAGGAGGCCGGGGAAGGGGTCAAACCTTGAAGATTGTAAGCATAGTCGGCGCAAGGCCCCAGTTCATCAAGGCCTCAACAATCAGCCGGGCGATTGCCAAACACAACCAACAAACGTCAGGGTCCCAGGTCACGGAGATCATAGTGCATACCGGCCAGCACTACGACGACAACATGTCCAGAGTCTTTTTTCAACAATTAGGTATCAGAGAACCGGATGTGAATCTCGGGGTTGGTTCCGGTACCCATAGCTGGCAGACTGGAAAGATGTTAATAGGTCTTGAAGAGATTCTTATGGCGCAGAGGCCTGACCTAGTGGTGGTGAATGGAGACACAAATTCGACTTTGGCCGGGGCGCTTGCGTCGGTCAAATTACACATCCCGGTTGCCCACGTTGAAGCCGGGTTGCGATCTTTTAACAGGCAGATGCCGGAAGAACACAATCGTGTCCTGACAGATCACATATCAGATTTCCTTTTTTGTCCCACAAGGGCAGCGGTCAGCAATTTGAGGAAAGAAGGTTTCACCAATATCGTAAACGACGGGAAACTCATCGACCAACATTTCTTTGAAAATTTGTCTTCAGCTTTCGGTTCTGACCGCCCCCCGTGTGTTGTTAACGTAGGAGATGTAATGTATGATTCGGTAATTCACAATATACGGCTGGCCGAGGAGCGGTCTCGCATCCTCAAAGTATTGAACCTTCATCCCAAGGGCTACGCCCTGGCGACTGTGCACAGGGCCGAAAACACGGATAATGGCCGACGATTAAGGTCGATTGTCAGCGCGCTTGAAAAAATTGGCAAAAGCGGCTTACCGGTGGTTATTCCTTTACACCCCCGCACAAGAGAATGCCTGACAAATTCAGGATTCAGGATTCTGAATTCGGCATTAAACTTTATCGATCCGGTTTCTTATCTCGACATGCTGCTCTTGGAAAAACAGGCGCGTCTCATTCTAACGGACTCGGGCGGTGTACAGAAAGAGGCTTATTGGTTCAGAGTGCCTTGCATTACCTTGAGAGATGAGACGGAGTGGGTAGAAACAGTAGAATCTGGCTGGAACGTGCTCGCCGGTTCTGATGCAGCTAAAATAACAACGGCTGTAGAAACAGCGCGCCCCGGGAAAGAGATTAAAAATGCTTACGGAAACGGACGTGCTGCAGAGCTTATCTTGCGCTTCTTCTGCCGGGCTTCTCATTTGGGAGCGGCGTAACGTTCTTCCTCAATGAAATATCTAAACCTTACAAATACTGAAAAACTTGTATTGGAGGAGTTGAGAGACACGCTTGAATCCTTTCTGGGTTCTCGGCTTTTGATGCTTGTTCTTTGCCGCCAAATTCTCGCACATCTTTTCCAAACTGATGAAGTACACGGAAGAAGCTGACTATAATCCTTCCTGTGTGTTCACTGAAGTGGATTTTACTGAGTTTAAGAAAGAGGCGATAGAACTGGCTGATAAAATAAATGGATATCTAAGAGAAAAGGGTTATCTTTGTCAGCGATGATGGAGGCAGATTTCAGAGAGTGGAGACTTTGTCAGGCCAATGGCTTAGTGTTAAGGGGGATTAGTTTTGGATCTTAGAGGCAAGAGAATACTGGTTATCGGTGGTGCCGGACTCATAGGGTCGCACGTCGTGGAAGAACTTCTCAAGGAAGATGTCAAAGAGGTCATTGTTTATGACAATTTTTGTAGAGGAAGACTTGAAAACCTGGAAGAAGCTCTGAAGGATCCCCGTTGCCGCATCTTTGAGATCGGGGGAGACATCCTTCAAACCGATATATTGGATACTGCAATGAAGAGTGTAGACGGTGTCGTTCATCTGGCGGCACTGTGGCTTTTGCAATGTCATGAATTTCCGAGATCCGCTTTCGATGTAAATATCCGTGGCACATTCAATGTGTTGGAAGCATGTGTGGCTAACAATGTGAAAAGATTGGTGTATTCTTCTTCCGCTTCTGTTTACGGGGATGCGGTAGAAGAACCGATGACAGAAGATCATCCTTACAACAATTGGACTTTCTACGGGGCTACAAAAATCGCTGGTGAACACATGATGAAGGCCTATCACAAACGCTATGGCTTAAACGGTGTGGGTTTAAGATACATGAATGTTTATGGTCCAAGACAGGACTACAAGGGAACCTACATCGCAGTAATCATGAAGATTCTCGACAATCTTGACAAAGGACTTCCCCCTGTCATTTACGGGGATGGCAGTCAGAGCTATGATTTTATCTATGTTGGTGATACGGCCCGTGCGAATGTCTGCGCCCTCAAGAGTGATGTTCCCTTCGGTTTTTACAACATCGGGCGGGGGATAAAAACTTCCATTAAGGAATTAACGGAGTTAATCTTAAAGATTACAGGTTCAAACCTGCCAATCAATTTTGAGGCGGCTGGGCAGACGTTCGTGACCAATAGAGTCGGAGACCCGACAGCAGCGGAACGAGATCTTGGATTTAAATGGACAGTTGACCTGGAAGACGGATTAAAGAGTCTTATTAAGTGGCGGAGATTGCATATCAAAAAA
>QMMV01000381.1 GCA_003647435.1 Deltaproteobacteria bacterium
CCTTTTTCCCATACGTAATCACGGAGCCCGCAATAACCTACCACCTCATTTGACTTTTGGTTTCTTATTTCAAAGGATACAGAGGAAATAGCATTCTTCTCCAGTTTGAGGCAATCCTGAAAACCGTCGTGGTATAAAGATCGCTCTTTCAAAGGCATGGCAATCATGGGTTGTTCCTCTTTTTCAGTGTTCGAGTACTTGCCTGTGACAAACGGCACAAGTAAAACCGACTTTCCTGACATAGTCTTACAACCAAAGTTATACTTGAGCACAGCAACTTCAGATATTGACTTGTAAGTATCTATAACAATCTTGTGTCCTTTATTGTCACTGTAAAAAGCGCCGGGAAGAGGCTTGACCAGTGCCCTTATGAGATTATAGATTTCCAGAACTGATCCTGACCAGTCGATAACCCCATCTTCAGGGGTTCTCCTGCGGTATGATCGAGCGAGCAAGCGTTGCTGAGGAACAGATCGCCAATTTCCCGCGAGAATATCTTTTAGATTCTCTTCAATAAGGTTATCGCCGGCCCTCTTAATGCGATCCCTCACATCAAGCCAGGTATCTCGGAAAAGGATTGGAACCTCCTTGTTCGCAATAATGTTTCCTCCATCGATCACGTCTGTTATTTCATGTAGGGTCACACCTGCTTTATGTTCATTGCGGATAATCGACCATTGAATAGGATTGGACCCCCGATATTGTGGCAGCAAACCTCCATGAAGGTTAATCCCGCCCAGTTGGCTACGGGAAAGCATATCTTTATGAAGCTTCATAGAATATGAATTCACAAAAAAAAGGTCGGCTTTCCTGCAACTCAACCAACGAAGAAAGGTCACATATTCAGCGGACTTTTTTGGAGGTTGTATATAAAAAGGAATCCCTGCGTTCGCTGCCACAGAATATACCTCCTTGTGATACTGCGGGCGTATAGCAGCAGCCACTACTCCCGAAATTGCTTCTTTGGGGAAGTATTTGAGTAATCGCTTTATCCCAGCTTTATCACCAAAAAGGACAATTCTTATCATGTTAGATGTTTTCCAACTCTTCCAAGATGGATAAGAACCGGCAGTCAATCGTTTTTATCCGATATTTTTACGCCCAAACTGCCTCAATGTCTGATCATAGAGTTCCATGGTTCGTCTGGCTCGAGTCTCTATAGACTGCTTCACTCGCTCGCGAGGACTCAAGGGGAATTCACTCCACCAGCCTGGATGAGTAAGAATATGGAGCTTAGTATGTTGTCTGAGTTTGAGAACATCCTCTAATCGTCTGTCCTGCCAGAATCCATTTGAATCGGAACAATAGACAAAGTTATTTTTGAAGTATGGGCCGTAAACATTCACCATACCGCCAAGTTCATCAACATCCAAACGCAAAAAATCTGTTGTACCAGGGTTATGAACAGAAAACGCATCAACATTAGTGCAAAATAACGTAGATAAGATATTTCGTTCGTGCTCTAGGGCCGAGTTTGGTCTCCAGCGCCCATCCGGTGACACAGTGTAAAAGCTCGGGTCAAAATGAAGGCCGATACTGTGTCCCATTTTGAGAATCTCGTGTATTAGAGCAGAACTTTCACTCTCCAGAGGATTATAGAAGCGGCTGTGCAAGTTGATAAAATATGTACTTACTACTCCTTGTTCGGTTTCTATCTCAGCAAGTCGGTAGGCGCGCTCGAGCGAAAAATCTACATCATGTCGCCAAAAACATATTCTTCCGGGTTTCCGAGAATCAAGTGCAGTAACAAAATCCCAGCCATCCTTGACGCTTTTGAGTAGCTTTCTATAAGCCGGTATGGTGAAATCTTGAAAGTCCATGCAATCCTCTCACAAATCTCCAGTCAGTAAGAACCTCGCATATAGAGTGGAACTACAACAGCATAGTTTCCAATTATGCGATTTTTGAAAGCCATATTTTATACAAAAACTTGTAGTTTACCCCGGATGTCAAACACTTTTTAGCCGGCATTTACGGCCTTCGGAAGCCTGGCATAGAGGCTTTCAATATACTGCTCAGGGCTCATATACCCCAATGCCGAATGCATCCGTCCCTTATTATAAAACTCAATGAATCTTGAAATGCCTCCCTTTGCCTCGGAAAAAGATTCATATTCCTGAAGCCAAATTTCCTCTTCCTTTACAGTGCGGATTGTCCACTCCACGTAAGCGTCTCCCTCTGGTTGATTGTACCCGGTGAGTTCATGACGAATCACCACAAAGTTCTTTATTTTTTCAATATAATTGAAAAACGTTCTGGATAAATATTGGCAACCATTATCCGATCGAAGCGTCAGGTGCGAGGCGTAAGAACATACTTTAGGCCAGAGTTCCTTTCGGATAGCCATCTCCAGGGCCACTAACGGATCCTTGGCCCTTGCCCGAGTGCTTAGATGCCAACCCACGATCTTCCTTGAAAAAATGTCCACTACCAAGAAGAGAGATACCCACCCAAACCCGGGAATCTGGAACTTCGTCATATCCGTCTGCCAGTGCAGGTTAGGCGCTGTGGCAAAGTCCTTCCTGGCCCTTGTCCTTTTGGTCTTAAAACACTTCCTCTTAAGAACAAGATGGTTTTCTTTCATGATCCTGTAAACACGCTTATGGTTCACCTTCATATTACTCTTGTGCTTTAAAAGGGCCGTCATCCTTGGAACTCCATACGTGGGAAACTGTTTCCTGTACTTCTTGATCTCCCTCAGAACCTCTTCATCTGAAAGAGGGGCACCGGTTATTATGCCGTCGTTCGATCTTGACACCCCATGTTTCCGTACACCAGACTTGCCCTTATAATAGTGAGTGCTTGGAGATACTTTCAAAAGATTCAATACCTTCCTCACAGGGAAGTTCCCAGCCGAGATGACCTCCTTTGCGGTTTCAAG
>QMMV01000382.1 GCA_003647435.1 Deltaproteobacteria bacterium
AATTTTTGTTTGGGCAACGGCCCGATAACTGGTGACTGTAAAAGGTTCAAGTATAAGAATCGGCAGCTCTGGTCAAGGAATTTAAAGAGGAAAGGATTTTTGGCTTGACAACAGAGGAAAAAAGGGTCTACAAATAACTATTTAAATAAAGCTTGAAAGAAATGTAAAAGATTAGACCATGAAAACCTACAGTGCAAAACCGGATGAAGTTGACAGGAAATGGTATGTGCTCGATGCTGATGGGTGTGTCCTGGGAAGGCTGGCCACCTTTGTTGCAGTTCGCCTGAGGGGAAAGCATAAGCCTGTTTACACGCCTCACATCGACACCGGGGATCACATCATTGTAATCAACGCCTCGAAGATCGCTCTTACCGGCAGAAAGTTGGACCAAAAGCGATACTACCGGCACAGTGGCTATATCGGAGGTCTTAAATCGATAACCGCAAGGCAGCTTTTGCAGAAACGCCCTCAGGACCTGGTCGTCTATGCAGTTCGCGGGATGCTTCCGAAGAACAGGCTTGGACGCCGGCTTCTGAAAAAGCTCAAGGTTTATGCCGGACCCGAGCATCCGCATATGGCACAGAAGCCCGAAATGCTGCAAATTTGCAAATAGTTCAGCCAAGAGAAAAACAGAGACTGAGAATTCCGAATTTGTTAACTCCAGAATCCAAAATAGTGTGGGATTGCTTATGACAGAACTCTATTATGGTAGCGGGAAGCGGAAATCCGCTGTGGCCAGAACATGGCTTAAACCTGGAAAAGGGAATATTACCATCAACAATCGCTCAATCGATGATTATTTTGTCCGGGAAAGTGCAAAGATGATTGTCGAGCAACCATTGGTGTTGACAGATACAGCCGGAGCTTTTGAAGTAAAGGTTAATGTCTCAGGAGGCGGTATTTCAGGTCAGGCTGCCGCCATTCGACACGGTATCGCGAATGCCTTACTTCAGGTGAATCCAGAGTTTAGGCCGATTCTGAAGAAGGCCGGACTTGTAAGGCGCGATTCCAGGATCAAGGAAAGAAAGAAATACGGGCAAAGAGGAGCTCGCGCCCGCTTTCAGTATTCAAAACGTTAGAGCTGCCGTATATAGCCCTTATACCGTAATCATCTTCGATTGATTGTTTTTTCAGGCCATTAAAGGAAAGAATAAAGGGCTTGTGCCTTTTTTGTTCTCGCCTTCCAGCCTTTGGCACGGAAATCGTTCCGTAGGTACCAAATACGGATCCGGAAAAAATCCGAATTGGACGGCACGGTAGGGGGGCGATTCATGGATCGCCCCTACAAGTATGCCGCAGAGCCCGCCCCGGTGAAAACGGGGAAAGAGATGGATTGCAATCCAGTCCTACATAAGCGGGATTTACCGAGCCGTCACTAAAAAAATAAGAAAGAAGGTGAGTAAAGCGTGGTCAAGGAAGAGGCTATTGAGGTGAGAGGCAAAGTCATTCAGAATATGTCTCACGGCACCTACAAGGTGGAGCTGGAAAATAAATATCAGATACTTGCCCATCCTTCCGGAAAGATGCGCAAGTATTCAATAAAGATATTGCCAGGTGACATTGTCATGGTAGAGCTGTCACCATACGATCTGTCGAGAGGAAGAATTACATACCGTTTCTCATAATGCACAAAGGCTGACATTTAGCTGTTGTTTTTCCTATCTTTTTATCCCTTTCACAGATTTACCAATTCCGGTAACATCCACCGACACATACTATTTCTGAACCCCTGAACTGATAATTTCGATGGAGGCAACATGGTTAGAGCAGCAGTTATTGGTGCAACCGGCTATGCGGGAGCTGAGCTGGTAAGGATATTATTGAGCCATCCTTATGCAGAACTGGCAGTGATTACCTCGCGTAAGTATGAAGGAATCGCCTTTTCGGATGTATACCCGGCTATGGCAGGAATGACGGATTTGAGGTGTGAGCGATTTTCTGAGGCGGCGATAGCTGAGGCGGCGGATGTAGTATTTACGGCCCTCCCCCATAGGGCCTCCATGAGTATAGTTCCGGGCTTCGTTAACCGGGGCAAGAAGGTCATCGACCTCAGCGCGGATTTCAGGTTCAAGGACGCCTCCCTGTATGAAGCCTGGTACGAAACCCATCAGGCAAAAGATTTACTTAGAACGGCCGTTTACGGGCTCTCTGAAGTCTACTATAATGATATTAAATGCGCTTCTCTCATTGGAAATCCTGGTTGTTATCCAACCAGCGTGCTTCTTCCTTTGCTCCCTCTTGTAAAAGTCCCTTTTGTAGATCTGCATGACATCATTGCAGATTCGAAGTCGGCCACAAGTGGGGCGGGCCGATCGGTGAACCTGGCGACCCAGTTTTGTGAAGTCAATGAGGGTTTAAAAGCCTATAAAGTGGCTGAACACCGGCATAACCCCGAGATGGATGAAGTCTTGAGCCGGTTCAGCGGAAGCTCTGTTCATATTACCTTTACCCCCCACCTTGTTCCTATGACTCGAGGGATACTGACAACGATTTATGTCGGGCTAAAGGAAGCTGTCTCCAGCGAGGATATAGCCTCCCGTCTTGATTTATTCTATAGAAACAAGCCTTTTGTGCGGATTTGCGGCCCTGGTAAATTGCCAAACACCATGCATGTAAAGGGAACAAATTACTGCGATATCGGATTTAAGATAGCAAATCACACCAGACGGCTGATTCTTGTCTCGGCAATCGACAATCTGGTAAAAGGGGCCGCCGGTCAGGCCGTGCAGAACATGAATATCATGTTCGGATTCCCTGAAACGGCAGGTCTCGATCAAGTCCCATTTCCTATTTGAGAAAATGAGTTAAGGCATTTCTTTCGATTGCAGAAGTTTAAGCTTACGATTGAATACGACGGCACGGCCTATCACGGT
>QMMV01000383.1 GCA_003647435.1 Deltaproteobacteria bacterium
CAGCAAGGCTTTCACCGCGGCCGGCATGGCAAAAAAAATCTGAGCCTTTTATTTTTGCAGCACGTTTTAGTGATTCCAGTTCTCGGAGCTTGATCGGATGCAAACGTTTTTCATTGATCCAGCCAAGCGCCTGCATCAGTTTCCTTAATCCGTTTCTGAGTTCCTGAGCAGATGCAGGGTTCACATAATCGCTTTTAAGGGCGGCGTGTCCCTTGCAAACCAGAAGATCCAAAGCAAGCCCTTCAGCGGTTGTGAAATTGCCGAGCAGCAGCGCAAGTTGTCCCAAAGCAGCGACATTTTGCTCTGTTATGACAGTCGTCACTCGAAAAGGAACAGCATGATCCGACAAAAGTTTTAACCCGTTGATGGTTGAAATGAATTTTCCCCTAAGCCTTTCATGAAAATCCGAAGGCCCGTCCAGGCTTACACCCACCTGGATGTCATACCGCTTAAACATTCTTATCAGGGGGGCATCCAGAATGGTCCCATTGGTTTGAATTCCTAAAGTGGCGGGCCAGCCTTCCTTTCGAACGAGAGAAGCCACCCATTCGATTAATTCAGGCTCAAGGGTGGGTTCTCCTCCTGTTAATTGTATATGGAAAGAGCAGCCTGATGAAGCGGCAAGTCGCAGGCCCTTTTCAGCGATCTCATGTGGCATGCATTGGAAATGATTATTTTCTTCCCTGTAGCAATAGACGCATTCAAGATTGCAGGCTGTTGTCAATAAAAGGACAAGATATCGTGGATGGTTACTTTTCAATCCTTCTTCCTTGTAACTTTTGATTTTTTTCTTTCAGCCATATCTCCAGTTTTTTCAATAGAAGCGTTGCATTTCGGCAGACAAACAGATTGTCCGGTTCCGTCTTAATCAGTTGTCGGGCATCTTCTGTTTTTCTTAAGGTAAAGACCTGTTTGCCATGATCAATGGCATATTTAATCAGTTCCGTGTTCATCCGGTTTAGCTCGCCCAAGGGAAATCCCGCATCGATAATATAATCTGCCTGTCGGACTGATAGTCGCGCTTTATTTGTCTCGTTTTGCGTGACTTTTTTCATAGGAGATTGGGTAATACATTCTGCTCCCAGGGACATGGCAACATAATAATCAAGATCATTGGTATGAAGAACTCCAGTTGAAACGGCGAACCCGCGTTTGGCCAAAAGTCTGTAAAAAACAGTTCCGCAACCGATACCGCCGACTACAAAAACCGATCCCCTGTGGCCGTTGGCCTTAATTTCAATGCTTCCCAGATCCGGGTTGAAACTCGCGCCTTCAAAATCGTAAAGAGCGGCCACCGACTTTTTATTCAGCGTCTCTTCCGGCGATCCCCAGGCAATAACACCGCCATCTTTGATCAGGACGACGTGATCGGATATCTTGGCGGCAATATCCACATCGTGCATAGATGCTACTACAGTGATTTCCTTTTCCCTGCACAGCTTTTGCAAAATAGACATCACTTCCATTCTGTGCTTTAAATCGAGATGAATCGTTGGCTCATCCAGCAAGATCAGTCTTGGTTCCTGGGCAAGGGCCCGGGCTATGAGAATTTTCTGCTTTTCGCCATCGCTCAGGGTTTCTATCTGCCGAAAAATCAGATCCTGGGCGTTAACATGAGAAAGGGAAGCAGTCACGGCTTTTTCATCGGTTTTTGTTAATCTTCCCAAAAATCCGGTATGGGGATAGCGACCCAGGGCCACAAACTCAAATACGGAAAAAAGACCCGGCGAAACATGGTCTGTGAGCACAACGGAAAGTATCCTGGCGAGATGATCCTGCCTGAATTCGTTCAGCGATATTTGGTTGATTAAAACAGATCCATCACAAGGCGGCAGCAACCTGGCCATGGTTCTTAAAAGGGTTGTCTTGCCGGAACCGTTAGGCCCGAGCAGAGATATGAACTTTCCTTTTTCAAATGCCAAATCGACCAGTGAAAGAACTGTTTTTTTGTTATAACCAACTGACAAGCCTTTGGTTCTAATTATTGTATCTGTTCCCGGGCAGCTCATACGGGCACCTTCCTTCTGATCAGCAGACTGATAACAATCGGTGCGCCGAAAAATGCGGTTATGGAGCTGATCGGAAGCTCCACCGGCGAAAAAGCCAGGCGGGCAACAAAATCGCACAGCCCTGTTACAATCGCTCCCAGTAAAATGGCGCCGGGGATCAGTATTCTGTTATCGGATGTAACGAAACAAAGGCGGGCCATGTGAGGCACGGCCAGGCCGATAAAGGCCACCGGCCCTGCTGCGGCTGTCACTATGCCGGCAAGTGCGCAGGAACAAAAAATAATAAAAAACCTGAACACACGGATATTAACCCCCATGGTTGACGCGTATGCCTCCCCCAGAAGAAACGCGTTCAAGGGCTTGCTGAGTGCGTAAACCAGGATCAGGATCATGCCTCCGAAAATGAACAGAGTTTGGATTTCGCTCCACTTGAACCCGGAGAAGCTTCCAAGCTGCCAGAGTACGAACATCTTGAGCTTTTCCTGCTTGGCAAAGGCCACAAGAACGCTGGTGACTGCATGGCACATATATCCCATCATCAAGCCTGCAATGAGAAGCGTAATCGTATTTTTAACCTTTGCGGCAATAAAAAGCACAATTGTCATGGCTGCATAGGCGCCGGCAAGGGCAGAGATAGTTGTCATAAAAGGGGCCAGGGCCGTTAACCCAAGGCTCAGGGTGGTCAGCATTACAACGGAGACCATGAGTGTGGCTCCCGAAGATATCCCTAAAATAAAGGGACCCACAATGGGGTTGCGGAAAAAAACCTGGAGCAAAAGGCCGGAAACAGCCAGGTAGGCGCCTCCGAGGACAGCGGCAATGGTTCTTGGAATCCGTATTTTCCAGACAATAAATC
>QMMV01000384.1 GCA_003647435.1 Deltaproteobacteria bacterium
AGGATAAGGGTTTCCATCTGGAAGAGATGGCCATGGCAGTCGGTATAATGGCCATGGTGGATGCAAAGACCAGTGGTGTCATGTACTCTCGTGATCCCGGCAGGCCCGAGGAAGACGTAGTGCTGATTAGTGCTGTTTGGGGATTAGGAACATATGCAGTCGGGGGCATTGTCCCAACCGACAGTTACAGAGTTTCTGGCGGCGATGGCAGAACGGTCACGCGTGAAGAAAGTGGCCCCCAGGAGATTATGCTGACCGTGGAAGGGAAAGGCGGCACCCGGCAAGTCCCCGTACCTGAAGAATTAGCAAAACAACCACGCCTGACTCACGAACAGGTTCGCCAGCTTGCTTCCTGTGCACGACGGGCTGAAAAGCACTTTGGCCAGCCCCAGGATATGGAATGGGCCATCGACCGGAATGGTCGGCTATATTTCCTGCAGTCCAGGCCATTGCGTCTTCCTGCATCGCTGGCTTCACCTGAGGAAAAACGGCCAAGGGTGATAAAGGGACATAAGATTCTCCTGGATAAAGGCGTTATTGCATCCCGCGGGGTTGGAGCAGGACCTGTCTACGTGGTAAAAAGTGAGGATGACCTGGCCGGTTTTCCTGACTCCGGGGTTCTTGTTATAAGACATACCCTGCCGGAATTCGCTGTGGTGCTTCAAAGGGCATCGGCGGTTGTATCCGACATTGGAACCGTTCTTGGCCATCTGGCCACGGTGGCCAGAGAATACAACGTGCCAGCCATCTTTAATACGGAAAAGGCTACCAGAGTCCTGACCAATGGCATGCAGGTGACCGTGGATGCGATTTATGCGAATGTCTATGAAGGGGTGGTTCAAGAGATCCTGAGGGAGAAAAAGACCGCCGATCCGTTTAGGGCCTCGCCTGTCTTAAAGCAGTTGCAGGACATCTTGCAGAAGATAACCCCTTTGAACCTCACGGATCCCCGAAGCCCGGATTTCACCCCCCGTGGCTGCAAGACGTTCCACGATATTACGAGATTTGCTCATGAAATGGCGCTGAAGGAGATATTTGAATTTGCTGAAGATACCTATTTTTCCGAAAGATCGGCAAAAAAGCTCGTCAGCAAGGAGATTCCCCTGGACTGGCTGGTCATAGACCTTGGAGGCGGCGTCAGGGCAGGCGCGAAGGGCAAAGATGTACAACCAGAGGACATAGTTTCCATACCGATGCGGGCTATGTGGGAGGGGATGACGGCAGTTCCCTGGAAAGGCCCCCCCCCAATGGATACCAAGGGCTTTTTGTCTGTCGTAGCTGGCTCTGCTACCGCTCCAGATACTTTAGCCCGTCTGGCAGACAAGAATTATATTGTCGTGGCGAAACAATTTTGCAACGTAAGTACGCGTCTCGGCTTTCATTTCTCCACAACCGAGGCATACACAGGTGAGGAAGAAAATCAAAACTATATAAGCTTTATCTTCAAAGGGGGCGGTGCTGACGATATGCGCAGGAACCGGAGAGCCGTCTTTATTGCAAGAATTCTGGACAAATACGACTTCCGTGTTGAGGTCAAACAAGATGCCGTCTTTGCCCGTATTGAGGGACACACACAGCGTTTTTTGGAGGAGCGACTAAGGGTACTTGGACATGTTATTGTCCACACACGGCAGATGGATATGGTGATGTACAACGAAAGAATGGTAGATTGGTATTACAAAGACATGTTGAAAGCAATTGAGTCGTTCGTAACCGTAACCCATTGATAAAGTGAGATAAGGAAACCGACCTTGAAAAAATATTCTGAATATTTTGCCAGAAAGCGAGGCCTGCGGCTTGTCATAGTTGTTATCCTCCTTTTGCTTGCTGCTGCGTTTTCTTTAGGGATGCTCTCAGCTAAGGAAATGAAACGGATGATCAGAGAGAACTTCAATGCGCAGCAATTAGCATTCGCCAAGCACGCTGCACGGATCCTGTCGGGAAACTTCAAGATACTCAAGCGGGAGCTGACAACCCTGAGCCTGTCACCATCCATCCAGTACACAGAAGCGGTGTCATGGCCGAACCGGATGAAGATTGCCCTTATGAGTGCCGCTGATTACGGTGTATTCAAGGTGAAGCTGATAAACGCTGAGGGGACAGCTTCATATTCTGTTGATTATACTAATGCAGTATTTATGGAAAAAGGATCTTATGCCGACAAGAGTTATTTTAAGTGGTGCAGCAAGCCTGAAAACAAGAGCAAAATCTACATCAGCGAGGTCGAGAGGGGTGTAGTGGCAGAGTCTGAGCCGGGCCTTGTGATGACCATGGCTACTCCAGTCTACCAGGTTTCCAGCGACGAGGCGCATCCGATTCCTTCATACCGGTTTTCCGGGGTCCTTGTATTTGTTGTAGATGCTGGTTCCCTTGCAAGGAGGATCTTGGCCCCTATCCGATCAGGAAAGACCGGCTATGCATGGGCGATTGATGATACGGGAAGATTTCTCTACCACATAGAAAAAGAATTTGTCGGCAAGAACGCCTTTGAGGTCAGGAAGTTAAGAGATAAGCATATTTCCTTCGTCCGGATTGACGAAATACAACGGGCAAAGATGCTAAGAGGAAAGACAGGAACTTCCTGGTATATTTCGGGTTGGCATCGCGCCATGAGAGGGAAGATAAAAAAACTGCTTGCCTACGCTCCTGTAGAAGTTGGGGCCGCTAATGCAACAAGGTTGTGGTCGGTTGCTGTAGTGGCACCCTTCAGTGAAGTAGAGGACGCCGTGCACGGCGTCTATGTCAGGCAGGCAATGATACAGGGCGCCTTTACGGTCGCGCTGCTTGTTGTGTTTGCATTCTTCATCGCAAACGAAAGACTGTGGCTTCGAACCCTTCAGCAGGAGGTAAAAGAAAAGACTAA
>QMMV01000385.1 GCA_003647435.1 Deltaproteobacteria bacterium
ATCATCGCCTTCATTGAATACTACGATGCGTACTTGGCCAAGCCCTACCAGTGGACCTACACCGGCAAGCCCCTGGCCGCAGGAAAGAAGGCTGCATAGTCGTGACACCTATGAAATGCGGTAGTAGGTTGATGGTTTGAACTCGCCCACAAAGCCTTGGCTGCCAAGACGTTACAGCCAGCCGCAGCCTGCATAAGCAGATGCCAAAAAGGTGCATACCGGTATAAAACGGCAAAAGGAGCTGTGGGGTCGGTTATTCGCGAAGCCACAAGCCCTTCCCCCAAAAGGACTTAGAACTCCCCGTGTGCAACCCTCTTTATAACCGTTCTCCATCCGGCTGTCAAGCCGTAAGCCTTCGCAATTCAACGAGTTATCAAAGAGCAGGCCGTTTCCGACGGGGCGGAAGCGACGTTGATTCGCATTTCCCTACAATCTATTACTCAAGAATGCGCTCTCGTGCGGTTTGCTCAATCGCGGCCGCATCGATGCTTCCGTCAGGCCCATCCTGGGACGTGATCAGTCGATCGGCGAAGCCATTCTCCTCATACCACTGTTGCTTGCTTTCCCACGCCTCACGGTAGCTGGGCACATTGAGCATGCCGAGATGCTCCCAATAGAAAACGTCACCCTCGAAGCTGACTGTGAAGTCAGGAAGGCGGAAATCTTTCGGGTCAGTGCGTGAGTAAAGCGGCTGCTCGTATTGGTAGCTGATTCCCAGCGCATCGAGCACGTCTGCCACGACCACCTCGCTCTTCGAACGAACAGCAATCCCCTTCCGCGTACGGTGGATGAGCGCCTCCAAGTGAGGCCGTTTCACCTCGTCAGGACGAAGGGCCAACGTGAACATGTGAGTGTTTCGCAACCGAGTGTCCGAGCAATCCGGACTACGGAGCCGGCGAAGAGGTTCTATGTCCTTCTCGATCAGGAGGACCAGTTTGCGTCTGAAACGTGTGAGGCCTGTGTAGATCAGCTCCCGTGAAAGGGTCGATGCCTTTTGTGGGATGATGAGAAACACTACTGCGAAGTCACTTCCCTGGGCCTTGTGAACCGTCAGTGCGTAGGCAAGCTCGAGGTTTTCCTCAACTTGCTTTCCGAAGTAACGGTAGGACACGTCAGGTTGGGTCGAGAACACTGCATCGAGGTAACCCCCGCGATCCCCTTTCGTCGTGCTGCGGACGATTCCGATCTCCCCATTCGCCACATAATCCAAGCCTGTGTCTCTCGGCCAGCCCTTGATGCTGCGGTTGATTACTTGGATCACCTTGTCCGTGTAGACGATCTCCTGTTCTCCAAACGGCCGCGGCAGCTTGGACCATGGGTTCTTTGCGTTGGCAATGAGTCCGCCCTTGTATTCAAGTTGGATCAGGCGGTTGAGATCGTCGGTGCCGAAATGCTGAGCGCGTGTGGGAGAGAGGATTTGCCAGGCCTCGCTGCGGACCCAGTCCTTCGTGTTGATCCCGAGCGACCGATTAAAACTCTGGTAGTCGTCGTCTCGGATTCCGAGTAGGTCCGCCATCCGCCCTTTCAGCTTGGCGAGCAATTCGTCGTGGTTGTCCCAGAATACGACCTCAAGGTCACCTGCTGACTCCCCTCGCGCGACGGCGGCCAGAACTTCGTCGTCGCCAGGGCTGACAACAGATGTACGGTAACCGTCGGCGAGGGCCAGCGCGATGCTGTTCTCGGCGGGAGCATCCGCCTCGTCGTCGGTGCGCATACAAACATCGAGTGGGGCGATGCAGTCAGGGTATTCCTTCTGCAACCACTCGATGATGTCGGCGAAGGGCCTTCCCGGGCCAATCGGCGGCAACTGGTTGGGGTCGCCCACAAGAATCAGACGACTCAACGGGCCCGAGTCGAGAGCGCGTAGCAGTGTCCCGAAGAGGTCCGTCGGAATCATCGAACACTCATCAATGATAACGGTCGTGGCCTGGTAAGGTCTTTGATCACTCTCCTGCTTGAGCACGAAGATGTCGGGTACAAACCAGCCCTGCTTCAACAGGAACTGATGAATGGTCATTGCATTTCGCTCGGTCTTTGTGGAGAGTCGAACACGAGCCTTCCCGGTCGGAGCAAGCAAGAGCGTCGGATGTCGTCCCTCAGCGCGAACCAACTCCTGAAGGAATACCTTGAGGACCGATGTCTTGCCGGTGCCGGCACCCCCTGTCAGCACGCTCAGTCTTCGAGAAAATAATGTGGCGAGCGCAGCCTGTTTCTCGTACAGTGCCACCTTTTCACGGACGGACTTCGGTTCGCCAAAGAGCCTCTTCAACGCGCCAAGCCAGTCAATCGGGGGATCGACTGCAGGATTCACCTTTTTTGCTCGCCGCTTGATCATCGTGGCGATGGTCTGTTCTAACGACTGGAGGTGTTTAAGCGCCACCAACTCTGGATCGGAATCGAGAGAAGTCCAGAGGAGTCTTTGATAGAAGTCCATCTCGGCCAACACGATCTCCCGGTCCGGTCGGCATGCTCTGCGGTCGGGAAAACGCTTTATGATGCGGTCCAGAAAGTCGTCGAACGTGAGGACCGTGTCCCCGCTGTTGGCAGCCTCCTGGAGAACCGCGACTCCTACAGCGCGAACCCTTCGCTTGTCGTCGTGGGCAATTTCGTCATCGTCAGCAAACAGTGCAGCGTTCCCCTCGGATCTCAGACCGTGATCGACAGTCTCCAGGGCCACGGGATCTGAATCCACAGCCCCGAGGTCGCTCTCCGCAAGGATGTATGGGTTGGAAACCAGCTCATCCTCTTTGGCGTCGATGCCACTCGCGGCCCTCAGGTCCGGATTCGCGATCCGCTGGACTTGGTTTGGCGAGAGCTCGAACCGAGCGAGCTTGGACAGGAGCGCCTGGCGGGACTTGAGA
>QMMV01000386.1 GCA_003647435.1 Deltaproteobacteria bacterium
CCTTCCACCTCGAACACCTCCCAGAGGCGAATCTCTATCCCCTCAAGGGAGGGAACAGACAAGACCTCTTTCGGTCCGAAGATCTCTGCGGAATTATAGGTGCCGGCATCTGCCAATAAAAATCGCTCCACATAGCAGCCCGCCGGGTCTACGAGGATATATTCCTTGACGCCATATTTTTCATACAGACGCTTCTTTTCCCTTCTGTCCTTCAAGGCCGTGGTGGGAGATAACACTTCTATGACCACATCCGGCGCCCCCTGGATGTTGGCTTCCGTGATCTTTTTTTCGTCACATACCACAAAGACGTCCGGCTGGACGACGTCGTGCTCGGACAGCACAACGTCGATGGGGGCAACGAATCCCCTGCAAGGCTTTCCTGCCAACAGAGATCTCAGGAGAAAATACAAGGAACCCACAACGACTTGATGCCTCGTTGTCGGAGCGGGCGTCATATTGTACGCCTCGCCGTCAATCAATTCCCAGCGCTCGTCATCCGGCCAGGTGACGTAGTCAGCGTAAGTGAATTTTTCTCCCGATTTTCTCTGAGCTAAAGGCATGTGAAATTACAGCTTGTTATGGACTCCAGCCCCTCCCTTCGCCCTGGGAGGCTCTTTGGGGGAGCAACTCGATTTTCGATCTTTTAGAGGTTCACCAAAGATTTCTCGGTTCGCTCGAAATGACACGCTCGAGAAACTTTTTCCCAAGCCGTCAAAAAGAAGCTGGCGCAAGAATGCGCCAGCCCCTTCCAATTTCTATGAGCCCAGATTAATATCTGCTGTCGCTCCGGGAGATACTGTGTCAGCGGCACCAATCGTGTCTTTTTGATTATACCACTTCACTTTTCCCTCGGATGTAGCGACAACTTTGTAATTATCTCCGACCAGGCCGCCGAAGGAGTAACCGCCGTCCGTGCCTGCAACGGTGTAATCCACGAAATCGCCACTGCTGTCGTACAGCACAACGTATACCACCGCACCTGCAGGAGCACCGGTGACTGTACCGCTGATGCTCTGGCCACAGGGGATTTCGAAATTCTCTGTCACTGTGGCGTCAGCTGTCCCCTCAATTCCTGAGCGAACCTGTACCCTGAGATTTCCTGGAGGTACCACCACCAGACGATAATCGCTCGCGCCCGTACCCGGCACTGGCAACCCGGTGAAGCTGTAATCTCCGTTTGCGTCGGTCGTGGTCACCTTGAAGAAGTCGGGTTTCCCGGCCCCCGGGTTATAAGAGGCAATCACCCTGGCATTAGCCACTCCGGCTGCCGGGCTATAGCAAGCATTGGTTACTGTACCCTGCAGAGTAAATGTCTGTGCCGGTTGGGTGAGGGTAAAATCAAGCTGTGTGCCAGAATCGCTCGCACTACCGACCGCGAAACTCCGCTCGTATCCGCGCTTCGAGGCAAAAACCAGATAGGTCTTAGTGGTATCCAGGCCATAGATGGCATAATTGCCACTTCCATCGCTGACAGCATAGGAGGGCTCCTCACCTGCTACAACGGCAATGATGGTTGCTCCCGCTATCGCGTTGCCGCTTCCATCCTGAACCTTCCCGTAAATAAACGCTCCCTTGCTCAAGGTAACGTTCCGGGTGGTATCAGCGCTGATATCGAGGTTTTCCACAGTGGCACTTTCGTAATCCGGATGGGATACGTGGAGCGTGTAAATGCCATTAGGAATATCGCCTATGCTGTAATTACCCTGAGGATTCGTGAAGTACATCCTGTGGCCGACGAGTTCACCGGTGCTGTTGTCGGTAAGGTAGAGCATGGCCCTGCTGATGGGTGTGCCCGTTCCTTGCTCAGTCACCTGGCCTGACAGGGTATTTCCGGTGTCAATGATGAAATCAACCGCGGCGCTGTCACAGTTGCTCTCATCTATTGTGATGCTCTTTACCTGGATTGCATAATCACCGGTGAGCGGATTCATCTCAACCTGGTATGTACCCTGGCAGAGTCCGGTAAGCAGGTAAGAACCATCTCGACGTGTGAATCCCGCCGCCTGGCCCTTATCGCTGATTGCCGTAATCAACGCCCCGGCTACCGGATCGCCCCCTTCCCGCTCGTAGGTTACGTTGCCGCTGAGGGTGCAATCACACTCTGTTATGTCAATATCAATATCCGAGAGCGTATCGCCGGCGTCCAGTGTAAGGATTGTTGCCTGGGACTCCTGTTGAGTTGTTTCAGTAGCGTTGTAATAGAAAGCCTTCCCGCCACTGTAAACAAATACCTCGTAACTGCCAGGGGCTACCGTCAACGTGTAATTGCCGGCGGAATCCGTCAACTGAGAAACGATCGCATAAGTGCCCGGGTTAAGGGCGTACACACCGATATCTGCCACTCCGCTGCTGTTTTTGACTACCCGGCCGGTTATGGTGGCCGTATCTACAGAAGTGAAGTCAAAATCGATACCGGTGACGACGCTATATTCGTCAGCAGTTGAAGCGCTCACAACCACCTTAGTGGCCTGCGTGATATCCGTTACATTGGAGTAATACTGTACCGGATTGTTCGCCGTTGTGGCAGAGACGATGTAGTCATCGGCAGGAACCAGATTTGCAATCGTATACTCTACAGCCGATCCAGCCGTAAAGACCTCAGACTTAAGCATCTTTCCGGTACGTGAGCCGGCCTCAATTACAACTTCGTCACCGCTGTTCAGACCGCTAACGGTTCCTGCGATGGAATAAAGCGTGAGATCCCAATCGGTTGTCACGCCTTCACTTATTTCATGCTCCTGATTCCCGTAAACAGCATAATACGTGTAATCTCCAGGCGCTAATGGCTGGGTTTCAAAATAGCCCTGATCATTAACCGGATAGATGCCAACCAGGTTGCCGTCTGCGTCAAACACC
>QMMV01000387.1 GCA_003647435.1 Deltaproteobacteria bacterium
ACTTAGGGAAAGGATTCTGTCTTGATTGGGGTATTTGATTCTGGCATTGGTGGTCTCACGGTTGTTCGCGCCTTGAAGGAACATCTTGCCGAATACGATATCCTATATTTTGGAGATACAGCCCGCACTCCTTACGGTACAAAAAGTCCCGAAACGGTAATACAATATGCGATCGAAGACGCGGAAATCCTCCTGGACAGGGGGGCCAGGCTCCTCGTAGTAGGCTGTAACACCGCTTCCAGCGTGGCTACCGAGGTCTTAAGACGGCGATTCGATGAGCCTGTATTTGAGGTCATATCTCCGGCAGTTCGTATGGCGGTGTCACAACCGAGGCACAAGCGGGTCGGCATCATTGGAACCAGGGCTACTGTGGGTAGTAAAGTGTATGAAAACAAGATCAAGGCCCTGTGCCCGGAGACAGAAGTCTATGCGGCTGCCTGCCCTCTACTGGTTCCATTGGTCGAAGAAGGCTGGCTGAAGAGACCAGAAACCAGAAGAATCGTAAAAAAATACCTTCATCCCCTTAAACTAAAGCAGATTGATGTCCTTATCCTGGGTTGCACACACTATCCCTTGTTAAAGGGAATTATCCAGGAAAAAATCGGCAAACGCGTAAAAGTCATCGATTCCTCGGAGGCATTAGCCTGCTCGGTTAAAGAGTTTCTTCATGATAATCCAGATATTGCGACAAGCCTGAAAAAAGAAAGCAGATGTCGATTCTTTGTATCCGACGTAACCCCGCATTTGCAGAAACTGGCTAGCAGTATTTTAAAGAGTACCATAAGGTTAGAGTATGTGAGGCTTTAAGGTATCCTCAATCCACAGAGAAAGGATGAAAAGGAGAAATGCAAAAACAAACGCAACTTTCAGTATTTTTGAGAAATGTTCCAGGAGAACTCGGTCGGCTGGCGGAATTGATGGCAAAAGGTAATATCAATATCCTGGCCATGTCCATCCAAAACGCGGCTCACTACATACAGAAGATGTTCGAGGCACGCGGAAAAGCGATAAAAAGAACCGCTTCCGCTGCATGCTACGGCTCAGTGATCAAAGAGGCTAAACAATATTCCTTGATAAGGATGCTCGTAGATGAAACAGACAGGGCTCAGGAGGCATTGCTGGCTGCCGGATACTGGGTAAACACCTCTGAAGTCATTGTAATGAAGCTTGAAAACCGCCCCGGAACACTGGCTAAGATATCAAAAAGCTTCGGTGATGCCGGTATCAATATCAATTATGTTTACGGCTCCGGAGCCTCAGAGGCAGAAACAGCCATATACGTTTTTCATGTACCCAACGCCGATGAGGCACTGAAGGCATTAGGTGGGTAATGGGGCGCGGGTTATACGAAGCTCTGACAAAAAAGCCGAAGGCTTTTGAGGAAGAATTTCTGCATAACCCGCGGTTGTGCGAAGTCGAGAGCGGAGCGAGCAACGAGCACAACAAGGGCAACCGACCGAAGGGAGCGCAGCCCGCGCCCCATTGTGCCGAAACCCGCCGAAGGCGGGAGCGAGCGATTTCGGCACAATTACCGCTAAAGATCTATACCGTTAATCTTCGCACCGCATTTCGGGCACTTGCCATCGTCCTTGGATCAAGAGCCGGCCGTATGGGAGGTGTTGGCATTCCGGCAAAAGCGACATCCGAAATTGTTAGCCTCCTTTCTGGGAGTGTGTCGGCGTCTGGATTAGGCCCGGCATTGCCCCCCCCGTGTCATGTATGTACTTCAGAGGAATGGTGCCGGCGTGATACCGCGGCATTAGCGTTATTACCATGCCTATGAAGCCGCCAAAGGGAAGCCTCTGGACGAGGGAACATCTCTCCACATACCGCGTGCATTTCATAAAACGAACAGGCAGGCTGTAAACCGTTCCCCACCTAAGAGGCGTTTTGCCAAGAACCTGCCGCACATATTGTTTAAGCCTCCAGACACTAAAAAACTGAGCGTGGTTGTATACGCTTTCTGAAAACATTCCCTTCAGCTTTCGCTCAATTCCCTTGATGGAATAACGGTTTAGAACTCCTAAGAAGATCCGGTCTTTCGCCACGCGACATGCTTCCTGAATCGCTTGTTGGGGATCGTCCACAAATTCCAGAGTTGTAATCAAGGTCGCAATATTAAAGCTGTTATCCTCAAAAGGAAGATCCTCGGCCACACCCTGATACAGGGCTGCACGGTGTCCCACCCTTTCTTTTGCAATTCCTAGCATGTATGGTGATCTATCAAAGCCTGTTACCTCCAAACCCATCTCCAAAAACATGAGAAGATGTCTGCCGGTGCCGCACCCGATGTCGAGGAGTCGCTCTCCAGGCACCGGCTCAAGCAGCTTCAGCAAAAGCTGATCTTCAAGCTCGGAAACAAATCGATTGCGTGGATCATCATACCAGCTATCGTATTGCTGGGCTGTCTTGAAATCGAAAACGTACCCCATGATTCTGGATTATCTTCAAACCAAAGAATAAATGCAAGTACTTAATTCTTCCCAACAAGATTCTCGGTGTCAGCTTACGTTTTTGAAAATCTTATTCCGTACAGGCCATCCGGTCGTAGGCCCCGTTGTTGCAAAACAAGGCAAATGGCACATCTTCTCGGTAAGTTATGCAACTACGGGGTGGACCGCCTCAGACACGAAACCTGAAACCTGAACCATAGGCGTGAACGATTCGCATCTATACTCGTTCAAAGGGCTAAAGTGATACGATTCTCGCAACCACTTTCGGATAAGGCTTGAAACAGCAGAGCCGGCTGTTAGTTGTGACTTAGTTGTTTTAAGAACGGTTTTGCGTGTTCCCAAAATCCTTGACACTTAAGCAGGATAAAGGTAGTTTGCTATTGATGCGCATCCACTTGCAT
>QMMV01000388.1 GCA_003647435.1 Deltaproteobacteria bacterium
ACCTGATAGTCTGTTCCTCCCACGGTGGAGTGACCGACGGCTACGCCCTGAAACACGCGGAAATCAATAATGAGACACCTGTGAAAGATTTGGCTAAGTACAAGTTCCGGATCAGGCTGCAGGAGCAGATCGAAAGCGCCGAACTGGCCGGTTTTGTCAAAGATCCGGTTGAATTTCTCACGGTTCAGGAAGACGAGGGAGGAAACCTGATCGAATCTGCTGAGAATGCAAAACTGATCGGGCAGGCGCTTGCCGCCTGTAAACCGGATATCGTGATCTGCCCTTACGGCGAGGATACGAACATCGCCCACGCCCTGGTTTACCGCTATTTCCATATGTGCGCACCCGGACTGGCTCTGGCCAGGGGAAAACCGATCCTGGCCCTGTACAACCGAGATCCGAAAACTGTCAGGATCAGCGAGCAACTGGTAGTCCCATTCGGCGGAGAGGCTGCGCGCTGGAAAGCACGCCTGCTGCAGACTCACCGCTCCCAGCAGGAGCGGAATATGGAGCAGCGCGGCTATGGCCTGGACGAGAGGATTCTGCGCACGAACAGGGAAATCCAGCAGGAGGTTCAACATCGGGTGCTGGAGCGCTGGAAGGATGAATGCCCCTATGCAGAGGCCTTTCAGGTGGAGCTGTTTCGCTGAAGATTTGTGTATAAAAAGACGGATATATTTAAAGCAAAAGCCCCAAGCACCAGGCGAAGAATGGGGTTTTATACAATCGGCAAAAAGTAAATTCCGCCTCGATCATTGCGAAGATATTTGTTTCTGAACCGTGAATTCCTCGGACAGCGCAGTCGCCAGCTTGTTGAATTCTGTCTCGAAAGCCTTGTTGCCAGCCTTGTCGTCTGTTTTCAGATAGATATAGTATGATCCCCCGATTGCCCCCTGCATGACTTCGCAGAAAGGTTGCAGGCTTAGCTTATTGTCATCAAGCAATGAAGCTTCGACCTTTATTCTGATTGGCCATGCTTTATGAGTTCTTTCTCTGGTAACTGTAAAATTATGCCATCCGGTCTTAATAATACCTTCCTCCTTTTCTTTATACTCAACCGGATAGCCCATCTGCGAAAAAATCTCCACTGTTTTCTCAAAAGCATCACCCGACCTGGATGAGATGGTCAAAGGGGTAATTTTGCTTTCAATAGAGCAACCGGCAAACAAAAGAGATAATATCGCCCACAAAAGTCTGGCTCGCATCAGGCTATCCTCCAGCTAATAGAAACGACGGATTAGTAATAGAATATTTAAAAGATTGAACTTTTGAACAAACTGTTCGGACTTCGACTCTATAATTTCAAAACTGTTTAATTAAACCTCTCACCTTTTATCCCGGCAGATTCCTGTTTGGATTGCTCGTTAGATACGATAGTTGGGAAATTTGGCAAGTATTACCGTCAAGTTTGAAATCTATGGCGAGATGAAATAATCTTGCATGAACGGAATCAAAAGTTAATATGTAAAAAATTGACGCGTTGTTTACAGAATCCGATATTGTTTGGAGGAGGATTCTGTAAACATGAATATGCACAAGCGTATTAGATTGACTCCCTATGATCGCCAGAAGATCTGGCAGTTGTATCAGACAGGGGAGTACAAGGTTTCACGACTGGCTGAGCTTTATCGAGTATCGCGACCAACGATTTATAAGATATTGGCTCGTGCCAGGAAACGGGAGTTTATCCCGAGAAAGAGCACAAACGAGCGATACCGTAGCCTGAAATATGGTTTGAAGCGCCTGGCAAAAGTTGAACGAGCTTTAGAGGAGAAGCGCAAAAAAGAATCCAGGCGTTACAACAAATCATATCCAGGAGAATTACTACATCTGGACACCAAGCGTCTTCCACTGCTTAAGGGAGAGGAGAAGACTTATCTCCGAGAATATCTTTTCGTAGCTATTGACGATTTTTCAAGGGAATTATACGCTGGTATTTTCCCTGACAAGACTCAGCACAGTGCAGCGCTTTTTATGAAACAGATTGCCGAAGAATGTCCTTATACCATTGAATATACCTTTTCTGACAATGGAAAAGAGTTCAAGGGAGCTCCTGGCCATGCTTTCATGAAAGCGTGCGCAGAATTCGGCATAGGCCAGAAATTCACCCGGCCTAACCGTCCGCAAGCCAACGGCAAAGCCGAAAGGGTAATTCGTACATTAATGGATATGTGGCATAAAAAAGAGCAGTTCATTGGCCGTAAGCAAAGACAAATCAGTCTGTTACGTTTTATCAACTTCTACAATACGGTAAAGCCACATAAAGGTATCGATAACATGACTCCATATGAGAAGTTAATCGATTACTTCTATTGTAAAAGTGGTATGTGATATCGGCTGTCAAGGTTCTGCGTAAGCAGACACCTTGACAGCCTCTCTAGAACAAATTTTCAACCTGGTCTGTGAAAATAAATTTTCACAGACCTTGATTATACTGTAAACAACGCGAAAGATTCTTACATCTTATTTCTATCTCGAATAAATCGAATATCTTCTGCCGGGATTCCTTTCCTGGGCGCAATGGAAAGGTTATAAAAGCGCCAGGATGTTTTCAGGCTCAATTTTCAAGCAGATTCAACCCCAGGGTCCAATTGCTGATCTGCAGCGGCCGGGTTTTCAGTTCGATCACCATGATTCAAGGATATTTGCTGAGGCTATGCACTTTCGTCCCCCTTTTACGGCAGCTTTCTCCTTCGCGGTCTTTTCCGTTTTTTTCCTTGTATTCTCTCCTCCGGCACATGGAGACACTTTTCTCAGCAGTAAGATCAAGGAACTGGTCTGGCTGAATTGTTCAGGCAGATCCAACGAAAGCTTTGAGCGGGTCGGGTCTATTCTGAC
>QMMV01000389.1 GCA_003647435.1 Deltaproteobacteria bacterium
GTTTGAGACGGTCTCCAATCGGATGGCCTGTCCGCAATAATATTTTCAAAAAGCTAAACTGATACGACAAATCTAAGGCTTGCTACAGGCGATGTCAAAACTCGCCCTCCGGGCTCAAACAGTTGACATCGCTGATCTTCCGCTTCGCCAAGATTTTTTAGCAAAAAACCTTTTAATGACCGCTCAAAGGAATTTTTGTTTGTGCAACGGCCCGTTAAGAGAAGATTCTGCCTGATGTTTCCAGGAAGCAAAAGACATGCCACAATTCGTTAGAAGGGCCAGAACTCCATCCCCCCCGCTTATTTGCTCCCAAGAGCTGAAAATATATCGTCAATAACTTGACAGCTTGGGTTGATGTTTCTACTCCGAATTCCTGGTAGGCAAATAAGAGGCCTGACTACAGCCTGTCAATCTGTGATCAAAAGATCCCAAACACTATTATTGATTGACATTTTTTCACAGGGAATGTAATAACGCTTGTGAGTAATTGTAACACCTTAGCTCTTATACACAATAGACCCGGATGTTTCCAACAACCTGAATTATTCGATAAGTCTGAGGACAAACAAGACCATTTGGATCTCGTGAAAAAGGCGATCAAAAAAGAGTTCCCAAGTACTGCTGTGCATTCGTGTAAAAATATCCGTCACTGACTCGGGTTATGGAATCATCAAAAATCACGGTGGCACAATAACAGTCTATAGCAAAAAGGGGGAAGGAACCACCCTTGGTATTTACCTGCCGGACAGTGAAAGGCAAACAACAGACCAAGGGCATCCATCCCAGACAGGTTGAAGGGAATGAAAACCGTTCTTTTTGTAGACGACGAGGAAATGGTTGTCGAGGTCGTCAAAGAGATGCTCAAAGCAATGGACTACAACGTTTTCGTGGCCACCAGTGGTCAGGAAGCTATCGATATCTACGCAAAGCACAAGGATGAAATCGCCCTTGTACTCCTTGATATGATCATGCCGGACATGGAGGGCAGCGAGGTGTATGACAGGATAAAAAGGATTAATGCCGACGTAAAAGTCCTCCTTTGCAGTGGCTACAGCAGAGAAAGCGAGGCAAGTAAAGTAATGGAGCAAGGGTGCAGCGGTTTTGTTCAGAAACCATTTACCATGGAGCAGTTATCTCAAAGTATAAGGAGAATTCTGGATAAAGACGAATAAGTTGCATTTTTTGTCACTATTCACCCACCACAAAAACCCAAAGAGGGAATGAATATAAATTGAATAGCGAAAGAGTGCTAAGGTGTTACAATAATTCTATAGTCCTGGTGTCTTGGTGCATTTGTGGCAAGATACGTGAGTAAATACCATTTTTTCATCTGCCCCGATGACGACCGCAAGTTCTGTTAGTGGCACGTGAAGTAATATTCTCTCGAGCGAATGCCGATTGCCATAACAGGCATGAAGACTCTTGAGGCATCGCGATTAGTAATCCCTGCCCGTACTACCTGCGCTTTATGCTCAATTGGCTGACAGCCTTGCCCAGTACCTTTCTTAATTCACTGCCTTTGCTTTCCCTGGAAAGGCACTCTTTTATCAGTTCCTTTTTTAGGTCCACACTCCCGTACCTTGCATCTTTGACAATTGTGACCCGGTAGCGGTCCTTTTTCTTCCCCTGGCTGACAGCCGATACCCGAGCACGCCGGTCCATTTTCTGGACCTCTTTTTGCAATAGTTCTTCAGCCGCTTTGATAGTCAATCTCGCCATTTTTTCGTCCTTACAGGTGGTTTCGTGATTTCGACTTTACACATCGTAGTCAACAGGGTAAAGAGTTGTCAAGTGGTTAGCGTAGATTCAAAAACGGCTTTCCCTTCCGCGAAGGGAAGGCAAAGTTGATTTTCTGAGAGATTATCAAGAGTGGCTGGAACACCAAATGCAAATCGATTTCTTGAAATGAACTCTCGAATGATTCATAGCCAGAAGAGGGCAGCATGAGTATCACCATTGCCATGGCTGGCAAAGGCGGTACCGGCAAGACCACGATTGCAGGTTTTCTTATCAGGTTTCTTCTGAAAAGGGATATCAAGCCGATATTAGCCGTCGATGCTGATCCCAATGCGAATCTCAATGAGGTCCTTGGAGTTAAGGTGGAGAGCACACTCGGTGAGGCGAGGGATGGCCTCAAGGACGGGGTGCCGGCCGGGATGACCAGGGATATTTATATGCAGTATAAGCTTGAGGAGGCCATCATAGAGAGGGAAGGGTATGATCTTGTTGTCATGGGGCGACCGGAAGGCCCTGGTTGCTATTGTCACGCCAATGCGCTGCTTTCCATGTACATGGATCGATTGTGCGGGAATTATCGAGTCATAGTTATGGATAATGAGGCAGGGATGGAACATATCAGTCGCCTGGTACCCCGTCGAGCCGATGTCTTGCTGATTGTGTCTGACCCGACCCAGCGGGGAATCCTTGCAGCCAGGCGCATTCATGACCTTACCCGGGTGCTCAAGCTGGATATCAAAAAAGAGTACCTTATTATAAACCGGCTTAACGGAAGGTTGCCGTCGGCGGTCAAGGGCGCAGTAAATGCGGTTGGATTGAGTCTGGCCGGGTGTGTACCGGAAGACGAGTTGGTCTCGCTCTACGATACTGAGGGACGGCCCACCGTGGAGTTGCCGGAGGATGCCGGCTCGGTTCAGGCCCTAAACAGAATCTTTGAGACTATATTACCTGTGGCTATTCAAAAAAATCAGCGGAACAGCGTATCAGTTTAGCTGTTTCAAAAAACAGACACAATGAGCATACGGGCAATCCGGTATAGACCGCCTCAAACTCGAGCATAACCGAGCGTAAAGAAAGAACAGCGCCTGGACGGTACA
>QMMV01000390.1 GCA_003647435.1 Deltaproteobacteria bacterium
TAAAATGATACTTCAAGTCTTTACGATCTGACCCTATAGCACATTTTTACTCCAGCGCAAAGCCTCTTTTCCCTTGACCTTCGTCCCATATCTCTTTTATAAGTTTCTTTTAGAGTGAATGTTGTTTTGATCGAAATAAATCCTTTTGCTCCCGTATCCACACCGATATCGCTTGGGTACATCGCTGCCTTCCTGAAATCCAGGGGCTTTTCGGCCAAGATAGTAACCATTGGGCAGGACACGCCTGTCTCGCTTTCCAGTCTAAAGGATATTATCACCAGCTTTCGGCCTTCGCTGGTGGGGTTATCGGCCTATCAGAGGACCATGCTCTACGTGATCGGCCTCGCCAGCCTTGTCAAGAGAATAGACAGCAGGATCAAGATAGCTATAGGCGGCCCGCAGGCCACGTTCATGCCCTCTGCCGCATTTGGTGAATTGACTGATATAGACTATCTCAGCAGGTCTGGAGGCGAGATGACCCTTTTGCAGATTGCTCGGGCAATCGAAAACGGAACGCCCTTTTCAGGCCTTGCAGGTGTCAGTTACAAAACCGCTGATGGCAATGTTGTCGACACCGGCGAGATTGAAAGCTTTGCGGATCTGGACAATTATCCCTCTCCTTACCTCGATGATGTTTTTGACTACGCAAATATGAAAGAAGCGATCATGCTGACATCGCGGGGATGCCCTCACAAATGCATATACTGTTATACACCGAATGCCTTTAAGCACACAGTCGCCTTTCACTCTACGGAACGGGTGATTGAAGAGATAAAATGGATAAGGAAAAAAGGGATAAGGCGGCTATGGTTTGCTGATCCGAATATTTCGTTTAAGCCTTCGCGGCTTGCAGAGATCCTTGACAAGCTCCTAACGGAAAGCCTTGACACTGACATCTGGTTGCAAACACGCGCAGACCTTGTGACTCCGGAGTTGATGAAGCAGATGAAACGGGCTGGTGTAAATACAATCGCTTTTGGGCTGGAGTCTGCATCGGAAAGGGTCCTGGCGGGGCTGGGTAAGAGCATATCACTCGAAAAGGTGGCAGAGGCGATCAGAATTGCACAGAGCCAGGGTATAGAAGTGGAGCTTTTTACGATGTTTGGACTGCCGCATGAAACGTTTGAGGACGCAGTGAAGACACTGGAGTTCGTGAGGAAAAACAGGGTAAAGATAATGGGCAACACAAACTCTCAGCAGATGCAGATCTATTTTGGCACAGATATCGCTCGACACTATGAGGACTACGGTATACGCCCTTTGAATACCAGGCGCCCCGTCTATCTGTCTATTGGCTCACAGTATGAAACCGATTACATGAGCCACAGCGAGATTCGCCGCGTTCAGGAGCTCTGGCGAGCCCGATCTCTTGACGGGGGCAGACGCATAGTATCATAACTCAACGGACTGTAGCGATTCAGATTTTTGAAAACGCAGCCGACAGTTGCACGGGTTAAAATCTAAGGGCCATCAAGGCTCGGTTGACTGTCTGTTTCAAATAGCTGAAGGGTTACAACAGAATCAACAAGCCCAATGAACTCAATGAAGCCGGTCATACAAAAAATATATGTTCTGCTCAGCCGAAAAGATGGCCAGCAGCGCATGGAAGAGTTTTCACAGTCTATTCGCAAGCTTTTTTACAATGCGAACATCAACTGTAATCTTTATCTGATCACAGCGAGTCTTCCCGAGAGTATGCCCCAGGTTAAGCTGATTCATGCGGAGGTATGCGATTTCTTGAAGGAACACCGATTTGCTCGTCTATATGTTCATTTTGTCCACCCTGCCCCCAAGGCCGATATGGAAGACATAAAGGTTTGCTATCAGCTCCTGAAGCGGGAGTGTCAGCATTTTGATCAAGAAGGGTATATGCACCAGGAACTCCCAAGGCTCATGTTGCTGCCGATTATCGTTCCCAACAGCCAGGCAGACCTTACGGCCATCATTAATTTATTTGCCTGGTTCAAGAATTCCTTCTTGTTGCCCAGCATCTACCTTGCCGGCGATACTTTCTTTTTGGCACAACCCGAAAACCTGCTGGCCGTGGCTGAAAAGATTTACTATGCTCCGGGCAGTGGCAGAGACAGCAGGGATATCATTTCTGGTCTCTGTTATCGGGACGTACTTGATGATTCGCTCGATAAACTGGATGCTGACCCCTGTCTTCTGCATGACCCATGTCCTGCGGCAGTCATTATTTCTACCGAAAAAGGGATGGTTTACGGGTGTATCAACAGGTTTTGCAAAAAAGATGGCCTGGGTAGCATTTTTGAAAAAATCGGCCTAAGCGGTCTTATGGCTCGCTACTATGAGCAGCGCAACTCAGAAAAAAGTTGCCTCGCTTGCCGGGAACGGGCTGTTGAAACTTTTGCAACGCTGCCGTTGCCGGAGCAGAAGAGGCACGAGATTGGTGCGCTGCTTTATCATTTTGGGACATTGCACCAGGGGGCGGAAGAACATGTTGATGCCATAGAAAAATACAAACAATCCCTGAAACTCTCGCCGCTTCAAGAAGAGGGCTCCATTTGTTTTCGCCTTGGGCTCAGCTATACAAAGGCCGGGCTTTATGAACCGGCGCTTGCAGCCTTTCAGAAGGCTGAGCCCGCATACTGTGAGCAGTACTATTTCTATTTCTATGTCGGCCTATGTTATTTTGAGAAGGGAGACTACGGTGAGGCTATTGAAAGATTTTCAAAAGCAATCTCGCTTGAGCCGGAAGGCGAAGACCTGGTCAGGATCTTGATATACATGGGAACATGTTACAACAACCTTGGCAAATACACAGAAGCGGTTGCCTACCTGGAAAGGGGCAAACTAATATCCCCCGA
>QMMV01000391.1 GCA_003647435.1 Deltaproteobacteria bacterium
GCATTAGTGATCGTTGAGAAAAAACAGTAGGGTCGATATTCCTCCTTGACGATAACTGATATTGTGACCGAATGGAGCTTATTTGAACTTCTAAGCGCTGTTCTTTCTTTACGCTCAGTTACCTGCCTGCCGGCGGGCAGGGGCTCGAGTTTAAGACCGTCTCCAATCGGATGGCCTGTCCGTTCCATATGTCTGTGTTTAAAAGAAGAGCTAAAGTGTTCCGATTTTCCCAGATGTTGTTGCGGACAGGCCATCCAATTGGAGCCCCAGTTGTTGCAAAACAAGGCAAATGGCACATCTTCCCGGTAAATTATGCAACTACGGGGTAATCCGCCTCGAACTCAAACAGCGAGTCGCTTTCAGTGTTAAGTCAGATATCAGGACTTTTTCTCGAGTAAATCCACGTTTGAACGCCCATTTTATCGAGGGGCCTTTGAACGTGTGTTGTTACCGTTCTGCTATCATACAGCCTGCGATAAATCAAGGATTTAAAGGGAATAAGGTTGATGATAGACGAACAATATTCCAAACTTGTTGTTAAGGAGTGTTGGTTATGTTAAAAGGGAGTTGATTATTAACGGGCCGTTGCCCAAACAAAAATTCCTTTGAGCGGTCATTAAAACGTTTTTTGCTAACTAATCTTGGCGAAGCGGAAGATTAGCGATGTCAAATTGTTTGAGCCCGGAGGGCTAGTTTTGACATCGCTGTAGCAAGCCTTAGATTTGTCAAAAAACGTTTTAGACCAAGCGAAAAGGGGTTTGGGCAACAGGCCGTTAAGGAGCAAGCATTCGTGAACGTAGCCATTCAACGCGGCCCCTCCAAAAGAAGAGTCCATGTCTTCATTGTTTCTGATGGTACAGGAGGCACGGCAGAGAGGGTAATCAGCGCCGTCCTGGTCCAGTTCAAACGGATAAAGCCGATCTTTAAGAGGTTTCCTTATATCAAGACAAAAGAACAAATAGACAATATTTTGGCCAGGGCTGAGAAGCGTGAAGGGATAGTTATTTACTCGGTGGTTTCGCAGGAACTCAGAAACTGGATTGACAGCGAGAAGACGGAAAGAAATGTCCTTACCGTCGATCTTCTCGGACCGCTGATGGAGCGGATGGCAAAACTGTGGAACATGATTCCTGCCTTTCACCCCGGATTGTTTAGGGGACCGGCGGAAGAATCCATCCGTCTTGCAGAATCGATCGACTTTACCTTAAAGCACGACGACGGCGACGGGATAGAGACTTTAGGAAGGGCAGACATTATCATAATCGGGGTTTCCAGGACTTCAAAGACTCCAACGAGTCTGTATCTTTCATGCAACAATAATCTGAAGGTTGCTAATGTTCCCATCATTCCAAACGTAGAGCCGCCAAAGAAGATCTTCACCTTAAAGAGGCGCAAGGTTGGCCTTACGATCGCTCCGGAAAGGCTTGCCTTTATCAGACGAAAAAGGCTCAAATATGCCGGATCAACTGACTATATTAATCTGGCTGCTATAAGAAAAGAACTGGAATACAGTCACGAAATATTCAGACAGATAAACGGCTTACAGGTAATAGATGTGACCAATAGCTCTATCGAAGAGATCGCCGGCAACATTCTCAAGGGCGGTAGGGGTAAGTAGCAGGCGGTAAGGGGATCAACGATGACTGATTCGCAGTCGGAACAAATGACAAGCAACAGATACCAAATAACAATTCACGAATAAGCGAAGGGGGATGATAGTGCCATGAAGAAAAAGGACTTAGTGCTCTGGTTTAAAGATGTGCGGCGGGAAGATGTCCCGCTTGTGGGCGGCAAATGTGCAAATCTGGGTGAATTGTTTGGCCGGGTTGGTGTGCCTGTGCCGAACGGTTTTGCAATTTCTGCTTATGCGTACCGTCTTTTTCTGGAAAAGACGGGAGCACAAGAAAAGATCCAGGCCCTTTGCGCTAATGTCAATATGGCTGATATCGAGTCTCTGGAAACTGCTTCCCGAAAAGTCAGGACGTACATCGAAGATCTTTCAATGCCTGAGGATATCCAAAAGGCCATTCTGAAAGCATACAGGGAGCTTTGCAGGCAGATCGGCAAAAAGAGTGTGGCCGTAGCCGTGCGGTCTTCTGCAACAGCAGAAGATTTGCCGGGTGCCAGCTTCGCAGGCCAGCAGGATACCTATCTGAATGTAGGCGAGAAAACACTTTTAGCGGCTGTACAACGGTGCTGGAGCTCTCTTTTTACTCCCCGGGCCATTGTATATAGAAAGGAAAAGGGATTTTCGGACACCGATGTACTTATCAGTGTCGCTGTCCAGGAGATGGTTTTTTCCGTGGCATCCGGCGTGATGTTCACGCTGGAGCCGGTCACCGGCGATAGAGACAAAATAGTTATCAATGCCTCATGGGGACTGGGGGAGGCGATTGTCAGCGGGCAGGTAACACCGGATGAATACGTGGTGGAAAAGGGAACTTTCAAGATTCTGGAGAAACAGATTTCCAAGAAAAGCAAGGAGATTGTGTCTGACAGAAAAGGGAGCACCAAATGGGTGGCGGTTCCAAAAAGCAAGCAGGAAGAACCAGCGCTTGGTGATGATGCCATTGTTCGCCTGGCAAAATATGGAGTTGAGATAGAAAATCATTATGGAGTTGCCCAGGATATTGAATGGGCCGTGGACGAGGATGGCAAAATCTTCATTCTTCAGGCAAGGCCGGAGACGGTTTATACGGCCGGGGCAGAAGAGAAAATAGAAGAGGGGACAGGCCTTGTGGAAGGAGAAATACTTGTCAGGGGGCTGGGTGTCAGTCCCGGAAAAGGATCGGGCAGGGTAAAGATCATCCTCGATGTTAAGGAC
>QMMV01000392.1 GCA_003647435.1 Deltaproteobacteria bacterium
ATATATGTTAAGTATCCGCAAGCTGTCCCACTCAAATATGCCATCGATGCTGATCACTGCATCTACTTTCAAAAGAAAAAGTGTAAGGCATGTGAGAAATTCTGCCCTACAGGAGCCATATTGTTTGACGACAAGCCGAAGGAGTTAAACATAAAGGTCGGGTCGATAATTATGGCTGCCGGAGTAGACGTTTTTAACCCGGTGATCCGCGATATTTACGGCTATCGCAACTCACCCAATGTTGTTACCAGTCTTGAATTTGAAAGGATACTTTCTGCTACAGGGCCTTACGGAGGGCACCTTGTAAGACCATCTGACAAGAAAGAACCACAGAAGATAGCATGGATCCAATGTGTGGGATCCAGAGATGTTCACGAGGGGGCCAAATCGTATTGCTCGGCAGTCTGCTGTACTTATGCCATAAAAGAGGCCATTGTGGCCAAGGAGCATAGCAAGAACGGTCTTGATGCGGCTATTTATTACATTGACCTCCGGACCCATGGAAAGGATTTCGAAAGATACTATTACAGGGCGAGAGATGAAGCAGGAGTCCGTTTTATAAAATCGAGGATCTCGAACATAACACCTGTAAGGGATACAGGGAATCTCATCATCAGGCATGTTGATGAATCTGGACGAAGAGTTGAAGAAGAATTTGATATGGTCGTTTTGTCTGTAGGGCTCTGCGTCAGTGATAAAACCCTTGCGTTGGCAGAGAAACTTGGCGTGCAACTCGATCCGCACCATTTTGTAGCCACCAACAGTTTCGAACCTGTTAAAACCTCCAGACCAGGAATCTTCACGTGCGGTGCCCTTGAAAGTCCCAAAGATATTCCTCAGTCGGTGATTGAGTCCAGCGCCTGTGCAGCTGTAGTAGAAAGCACCCTGGCTGAGGTCCGTGGGACAATGACGAGAACAAAGGAAATTCCTCAAGAGATCGATGTGAGCGGGCAACCTCCTCGAATAGGCGTATTTGTGTGTCACTGCGGGACAAACATTGCGGGTATAGTAAATATTGACGAGGTAGTTGAATACGCCAAAAGCTTACCAGGGGTTGTCTTTGTAGAGAGCAATCTCTTTTCTTGTTCCCAGGACACTCAAGAGAAAATGACAAAAGTTATTGAAGAACAAAATCTCAACAGGGTAGTGGTGGCAGCATGCACACCAAGGACTCACGAACCATTGTTTCAGGAAACACTGGTAAATGCGGGAATCAACAAGTATCTATTCGAAATGGTGAATATTCGAAACCAATGTTCCTGGGTGCACAGCGATGATCCCGAAGCAGCTACGGAGAAAGCAAAGGATCTGTTAAGGATGGCTGTGGCAAAGGTTGGTCTGTTAGAACCGTTGGCGCAACCGGTAATAGAAATAACTCAATCTGCCTTGGTTATAGGTGGGGGTATCGCGGGAATGGCTGCCGCGAAAAATCTTGCAGAGCAAGGGTACCACGTGTACCTGATTGAAAAGAGCGATACTTTGGGGGGACAGGCTCGCAAGTTGCACGAGACATGGCAGGGAGAAAGTGTCCGTCAAAATCTTACAAACCTTATCGGTGAAATACAAGAATCGGGGAATATAGAGGTCTTTCTTAAAACCGAATTGACCCATGTTGAGGGATTTGTTGGGAATTTCAAGTCCACCATACGTTGCAATGATGAAGAGAAGGTGCTTGAGCACGGGGTAGCCATTATTGCTACGGGAGCATCTGAACTCAAACCGGATGGCTATCTCTATGGAGAGGACCCGAGGGTTTTAACGGGCTTAGAATTGGACGAGAGACTCATTAAAAATGATGCCTCTCTAAGGGATGTAAAGTCAGCTGTTTTTGTCCAATGCGTGGGCTCAAGAATACCCGAGAGGCCATATTGTTCTAAGGTTTGTTGCACCCATTCGATCAAGAATGCTCTCGAATTGAAAAAAATCAATCCTGAGATTGAAGTCTTTATTGTATATAGGGACATAAGAACTTACGGTCTTCGAGAAGAGCTGTATCGAGAAGCAAGAGAGAAAGGAATCATCTTCGTTCGATATGATTTTGATAAAGGAATAGCGGTTAGGAGAGCTGGAGATGAGCTTCAAATAGCTTTCACCGGGTATATCCTTAAAAGAGAAATTACCATTCAAGCTGATATGGTTATCCTCGCAAGTGCTATCGTCGCCCCCAAGGAAAATAAGATTGCTCAAATGTTTAAGTTGCCGGTCAACGATGACGGCTTTTTCGTGGAAGCCCATGTAAAACTCCGCCCCATCGATTTCGCTACCGATGGTGTGTTTGTATGTGGCCTTGCCCACTCACCGAAACCAGTAGATGAGGCGATTGCTCAAGGGCTTGGGGCTGCCTCTCGCGCAGTTACCTTCCTATCTAAGGGAAAGATCCTTGGAGACGCCATAGTATCAAAGATAAACCCAGAGACCTGTGTTGGTTGTCAGGGTTGTCTGGAGGTTTGTCCCTTTGGGGCCATAACATATATAGAAGATCGTCATATCTGCCAGGTCAATGAGGCCTTGTGTAAAGGTTGCGGAGCATGCGCTGCGACTTGTCCTTCCTCGAGTGTGGAGCTGTTCGGATTTAGGCCAAAGCAACTACTGGCACAGGTAGATAAAGCGTTTGCAATATAGAGGGGAATTATCGATTTGCCGGAAGTTATTACTTTTTCGAGTATTTCCAGATCTTTTTCCTGATTCAGGCTCAGGATTTTTCTTTGCTGATGCAGAGGCTTTATAGGAGGAGCAGTGCCTAATCGGAATCCAAGTCTTTAACGAAAACAGGCTATTGGCATAACTTACCTC
>QMMV01000393.1 GCA_003647435.1 Deltaproteobacteria bacterium
CCGTCAGAAAACCCATGGCAGCCCAAAACCGTTTCATTCGGTCGCCTCTGAAACCCGGGCTTCCGCAAAGGTTTTCACTTGGGTCAGCACCCGCGCGGCGGCCTCCACCAGATTCATAGCCAGGGCCGCGCCGGTTCCCTCCCCCAGACGGAGATCCAGGTCCAGAAGGGGCCTTTTTCCCAGGTACTGCAGCGCGATTGTGTGCCCCTTTTCCACGCTGCGGTGGGCTGCGATCATATAGTCGGCGGCCTCCGGCTTCAGGCGCTGTGCGATCAAGGCGCCTGCAGTGCATATCAGGCCGTCAATAAGCACGGGCTTGCGTAACGACGCCGCCCCGAGAATTACGCCGGCAATGCCACCTATTTCGAAACCGCCAATCTTGGCCAGCACATCCAGGCCGTTTTCCGGGTCCGGCCGGTTGACCAGCAATGCCTTTTCGATTACCGCGATTTTGTGACGCATACGTTCGTTATCGATTCCCGTTCCAGGCCCGGTTGTTTTGGCGGCCGATTCGCCGGACAATGCGGCGATAATGGCCGAGCTGGGCGTTGTGTTGCCGATACCCATTTCCCCGACGCCCAGCAAATCGTATCCGCTATTGCCGATCAGTTCTCCGGCTATCTGGATGCCGTTCTCAATGCAAGCAACAGCCTGCTCTTTCGTCATTGCCGGCCCACGGGCGATATTGCCTGTCCCTTGCGCGATCGGCATGGAGAGAAGACGCCTCGAACGGGCCAAATCATCCGTGCCCCATGCGACACCCATGTCCACAACTCTCACATCCGCTCCAGCCTGGTCGGCAAGGGCGTTTATCCCGGCGCCGTGATCCAGAAAAGCTGCCACCATCTGCCGGGTCACTTCCTGTGGATACTTACTTACCCCCTCGGCCACAACGCCGTGATCGGCGGCCATGACCACGATCACCTTGTGCCGGACAGCCGGTTGCAAGGAACATGTTATGCCGGCCAAGTCTACGGCCAAATCCATGAGCCGACCAAGCGCCCAAGGAGGCATGGCAAGTTGATCCAAGCGTTCCCGTGCCCGCCTTCTCCACGAAGCGTCCTGGGGGGTGATATCCGAAAGAACTTGATTAATGACATCCATCTATTCATCCTTTCAATTTAATTGGAAGGCCACAGACTACCATGATCACTGAATCTACGGCAGCCGACATTTCCTGATTGCAGCGTCCTGTAAGATCTCGAAACCAGCGTGAAATTTTATTCATGGGAACAATCCCCATCCCTACCTCGTTGGTGACGAAAATCACCTGAGCCGAGATGCTTCGGCCGACGGCACACACTTCCCGCGCAAGCCGGGCTATTTCTTCCTCTTCCAACATGATGTCATTCCGGAAGGCCTCATGCTGTAAATTGCTTACCCAGAGGGTAAGACAATCGCACAGAACAACATCGTATCCCTCGCTGCGACGCAAGCAGTCGGCAAGATTGAGGTTTTCTTCCCTTGTATCCCAGCCTCGATCGCGACGCGCTTTCCGATGCAGGTCTACCCGTTGACGCATTTCCTCGTCCAGTACCTGCGCCGTGGCGATGAACAACCGCCTTTTCCCTGTGTTCTCCGCCAACCGCAGTGCATACTCGCTCTTGCCGCTTCGACAACCACCGATAATCAGTGTGGTTTCCGCCATCTCATAACTCCTCCAAATGGTGCCGGTCATTCAGCCCGGAGAGCACCGCTTTCCCATTGTACAGGTGGATAGTGGTTACTGAACCGGGAAGAATTTCGAATGCCAGGTGCAATTGGGGATTCAACCCGAAAAAGCGGCAAAGCAGGAAACGAATCAGTCCACCATGAGTGACTGCAATAACGGTTTCTTCCGGTATCCGGCGCAGCCGATGTTCCATGCGGCCTACCCGTTCCCAAAAATCCGACAGGCTTTCTCCATTGGGAAAGCGGAAATTCATCCTGCCCTGAGCCCATTGCTCGACCAATTCGGGATCCCGGGCACAAATCTCCTGAAAGGTCATTCCCTCCCATCTTCCAAAATCGATTTCCCGCAGATCTTCCTCTGTTTGGATAACCGACCCGGTTCCTTGCGTTGCCACCCGTGCGGTTTCAAGCGCGCGCCGGGAAGGGCTGGACAAAACATAACCGTATCTCAATCGTTTCAGCCGGTTCGCCAACTTGTGGGCTTGAAGGATTCCTGCTTGTGTAAGTGGTGAGTCCGTCCTACCTATATATCGCTCTTGCACGTAGCTTGATTCGCAGTGCCTGATCAGTAGGAGTGCCTTGAATTCCTTTTTCATTTTTTCTCGTTTGCTGCCGTCCATCCGGAAATGAGAATCTTCAATTCCCCCGGGGAATCATGCCCACGCCTTTGGCACGGGTCCTGGAGGACCCGGGATCAAGGCATGCGAAAAAATAAACGCCTACGTTGAATCCGCAGCGCTGTCACCATCGTGAATTTAAGGGGGCAGGAAGACATCTGCTTGATATTCCGAATATTATTGTTTTGAGCATAACGCAGGTATTGGAATAAAAAGATAATTTATGTCATGTATGGACGATTGCAAAAAAAACCCCCGAATCCATAGTCTGATCCGGGGATTCCGCATTCAATCCCACAGTTGGTTGCAACGCCCCCACCTCCGCGAAAGGCAATGCAATATTATGAGCTTGAAAGCAGGTCTTCCGGCTCCCGGTTCATCCTACTTGCCGAGCCTTCCCATCCTCATGGACAGTGGCTCCATTCCGGCTTTCGTCCCCGGTTACGGCGGCGGGTCCGCGACGGAATTTCACCGTCTTCCCTATTAAGGCCTAATAGCC
>QMMV01000394.1 GCA_003647435.1 Deltaproteobacteria bacterium
ATACTACCTGTTTCTAACAAAAAAGCCCCTCTTTTTATTTTACAGCTTCCACTTTTCCTTAAAATAAGTATCCTTCACCTTTTTTGCCTTGTCCTTAGCCCATCGCTCCAGCCCCATTTTCTTTATCAAGCACAGGTTAAAGGCTTTCGTATTATGGGGAACCTGCGATTCTTTGTCTGCATAGGGATGTAAATGGTCACACGGAAAATCAGGACATTCAAAACAGAACTCAACCCCCTTCTTTTGAATGCATCTATATACATTGCACGGTCCAACCATATTGAGGCAACCTATTGTCCCCTTTTCGTTCCGACACCCTTGACAAACTGCCTGTTCAAGCGGAATGCCCAGGTTTTCGGAAATCTTTTTTCTCAGTCCTTCATTCTCGTTTGCCAAATACACTGGACAATTAAAACAATCCAGCCCGCAGGGCGCCGTCATTTGTTTAAAATCCATAATACCCCCCCTTCGCATACCCCCAATGCCGTAAACCTATTTAACACCGATTTTCGCAGAGCTATAACCGTCATTCAAATATAACATTTTCGGCTGGGGCTCTCACTGAAAAGTAAGCCCTAATTTTGCGCCCTTTAGCCCGGGAAGTACGTTCGGAAGATTCTCCCAGGGGACAGCCCGCAAGATGGGATTATGAGCGCGGCGGGGATAAATTACATTGACAGTTCTACCTGATACCATAATCGTTCCCTTCCCCCGCACAAAGTGTCTATAAATTTTGGGAGCATCGCAATCTTCAAATCCACGCAGCTTGCGAGCTAACATGTTATAAAGCGTATCGGCCGTCATCGTCATCACCACATCAAAGTGCACCTTGATTAAGATGGGAGAGGACAATGCATTGAGATGAAAGAATTTAACCGCCTCGGCAATGCTGTTTTCGACGCGCCATCGACGGGCATAGTTGCCGACAATTAACTCAAGTGGCATATCAAGATCATTTGTAACCAGAAAGGCAGGCTTTTCATGTCCATTATCTTTTACCACAATTTGTCGTAACGTACCATCGTAGTGTCGTAACGTGACCATGGATTCATGAACAAGAGGGTTAGGATATTTGCGCTTAGGATGAGGAATATGAATTCGTTTCCATGGTGAAAGCTTAGCGAGATTTTTTATGAGTTTCGCTCCCCTGCGTCGAAGGGTAACAAACTTTATGTGTTGACGATTTAACTCGGAGAGTTGAGGGTAACTGGTGAATTTTGAATCGAATACTAACGTGGGCTTTACACCACGATGGATCTTCTTCCAAAATGAAAGAAAGGAAAGCACCTGGTCATCAGCTTCTGAACGCTTGATGTCGGCAGCGGTATAAAGCATTAACTTGGTTTCGGCATCTTGAGCAAAAAGGGTGAGGGCTCCCTTCATGGTTTTTCCACGAGCACCGGCCCAGTTTTTCTCCAGTTCGGATTCTTCGCCATAATGAGGTATGGTATGAAAATCGAGGTTCACTATACTTCCATCATACAAACCAAGTTTTTGTCCCTGCTTGACCAAGGCGCTTTGAAGTCGAAGAATATGCACCTCGTCAAGCGAGTAAGAATACGTTGACATGGCTGTACACTTAGGCATTACATTGAGTCCCAAAAAGGGACTTAATCCTGGATCGAAAGCGTGATCTCCAACATGGGCATATCTTTCTGTTCCTAAGAGTTTCATAGCCAGAAAGGAAAGTAGATAGTTCTTAGCGGGGATAATCTTGCTTCCCGGCAACCCAGCGTATCGGACGATTCGATCAAGATCCAATTGAGCAAGGAAAGGAGCAAAAAGAAAAATCCCGGAACTGGGAGAGTGGATCCTCTGCCCATCCATTTGCCCCAAGGTGATGGCTTTTGACTTTTCGGGGACATTGGCTCCTTTGACGGTTAACCCGATTTTCAAACGAGTACGCCGGGGCAGCTTGGAGAAACCTTCTTCTCGAAGGACCCGTTCCACGGTACGAATAGATATTTCAACTCCTTCTTCAGACAGACATTCAGTGATTTCACCGGCGGAGAGATTTTTTTCTCGCCAAGCCCTGATTTTCGCCCGAATGGCCGAGGTAACGCTGGGGCGATTTGCTTTCCCTTCGGGAACAGGTTCGGAAAAATCCAGTTTGCCATGGGTGAACATGTGCCGTAACAAGCGTATATAATTCTCAGAATAGCCGAAATGGTCTGCGACAATTCGAGCAGGTAACCTTTCGACAAAGGATGCTCGAAGGGCTTCATACCGGCGCTGCCAATCGTGAAGTGGGTGGGTAAAAAACGTTGCATCGCGCATACCTTTATTATAATTTATGACGTTTTAAAAGTCAAGCAAAAATAGTTAAAACAGGCTCTAAAAATCTGACGATCTCGTTTGTTTCCGAAAATCCGTGTCTAAAGGGCATTTCAGGGCCATTTGTTGCCCATTGCTGAGAGGTGGCGCTGTTTTGTGCCCAATAGAGTGTATTTTTAATCGTCATACTATATAACACCAAAACAGACGACCATGCTGGAAGCCCCCATTCTAAGGTGATTTGCTTTTCCGCATCAGCAGATTTTGTTATATCAATCCGGCACTGCGAAAATCGGTGTTGAATTCCCAGGTCTGCGGAACGACAAGGCCAGCAAAACGCCATGACGTACGTTGTCCGTATATCTGTTGTGCCACATCTCCGAAAAAAGTGAGAGAGCCATCCTCCGGAATGGCGGATGCAAGTGATCGGATCATCTCTGGTGAGAAATCTTGCCCTTCGTCGATGATTATGTGGCGATAACGTCGAGGGCGGTCATCCTGGAGG
>QMMV01000395.1 GCA_003647435.1 Deltaproteobacteria bacterium
CTCCATGACACCACCCAGACCCCCGCATACCAGGATTGCACCGGCCCTGGCGATACCTTCGCCTACTTTTCTCGCCAGCTCATAGACCTCGCGTCCGCAGTTTCCCGCTCCAATCACCCCTACGATTTTCATGATTAGTTTCCTCTTGCCAATTTAACGTTCGGAATCTCTATAACCCATTGAAATTATAGAAATCCCACTACAAAAAATGTATCAGTTTAGCTTTTTGAAAATATTATTGCGTATGTCTGTTTTTTAAAAGAGCTAAAGTGTTACCAAAAAATTAGCTCATACCGATAAGTTGGTATCTTGTGTGGGAAGAAAATCGGGTTACTGCCAGCACGACATCAGCGGTGGCGGCTCCTGCTTCTTTGAGAATCTGGGGATCACTCCCATCACCATGCACAACAGTGGCCTTTGTGCACCGCGCAAGCCGGATGCATTCATTGTGATCGCTGAGTCTGTCAGCAAGATAGGAACCAAGGCGGCCACAACCGATGATAATGATTGATAGCTTCTGGTTAGGAGGCATTAGGCTGATCCTTTCTTATCTCGCAATCATGGCTTCCATGCGATCTGAAGCGTTCTCGGCATGATTGGCAATGTTACCGACAATCGTGGCAAGCTGGATCATGTGATAGACGGCCAGAGGATTTTCTACAGTACCGAAGACCTTCACTTTAAGTTCCCGTTCCAAGAAGTCTGCTTCCGTTTCCTCCTGATGAATATCGCGTATCAGGCTTATTATTTTCTTTCTTTGTCGTCTATCGTTGCTCCTGAAATAGTCCGTGGCAAGAGATACGAGCTTTGATAGCTTTTCAATGGTAGGGATTACAGAATCGACCAGATGCAGAAAATCGTCAGCTACGTCATCCGGGATCCCGCCGGGCCGAAAGGAAAGCCAGAAGAGGGCTTCTTCCATTTCATCCAGAACATTATCCTGCTCTCTGAGGTATTGAAAAAACTGGAACTTGTCCACTGGCATAAATATTCCCCTTGGTAGGTGAGTGCGAATGTCGCGCTTGATGCCGTCGGCCTCACTTTCGATCCGTGCCACATCCTCTGTCAGGGTATCGAATTTTTCGTCTTCCTGCCTGATATGGCAACGGGCGGCTTCTTTGAACAGGTGCCCGCATTCCTTGACCTTGTCGGCATGCTTTTTCAAGTTCTCAAAGGGGGATTTCATAAACAGTGATGTGAGTGACAGGCGCATTGGTTGTTCCTCCTTGAATTGATTGGTCGCTCTACTGAAAATCCTGAATGCTAAATTCCTTGTATCAGTTTAGCTTTTTGAAAATATTATTGCGTATGTCTGTTTTTTTAAAAGAGCTAAAGTGTTACAATTCCTTGAATATTTCCGACTATAACAGAAAGAACGCTAACAGTTTAAACACAACACTTGAAAGCACCATCGTGAGCGGCAGGGTGACGATCCACGAAAGTACGATATTTTTGAGAATTCGTAGATCCAGTGTACCCATACCGCGCATGAGCCCGACTCCGACTACAGAGCCAACCAGCACATGAGTCGTTGAGACGGGAAGACCCAAGCGAGAGCAAATCAGAATGGAAGTGGCCGCTCCGAATTCTGCACAAAACCCCCGGCTTGGCGTAATCTCTGTAATTTTTTTCCCTATCGTTTCTAACACCCTGGTCCCAAATGCAAAGAGCCCTCCGCCAACAGCGATGCCCCCAATGAAGAGCATCCAGAAGGAAATTTCTACCTGCAAGGCCACTGATTTTGTTTTCACGACGGAAAATATTGTGGCAAGCGGTCCAACTGCATTAGCTACATCATTGGCTCCGTGGGCAAAGGCCACATAACAGGCGGTAAGGACCTGAAGCAGGGCGAAGAAAGATTCGACGGGGGAATATCCCCGTGTGTTGATGCCCCCCAGTCTACGCCGGAGCCTCAGGTGTCTGCGTGCCCACCTGCGGCCGAGCAGGCCTGCGAGGGCCGCAAACGGAATGGCCACCAATAAGGTTTGGAAAAATCCGATGTCGAGATGGAGGTTTTTGAGCCCTTTAAATATAAAGGAAAGAAAAAGCACTATAACCACAGAGAAAATCAGACCAGGGGAGTAGCGGATTGCAGCAGTATAAGGGTCGCTGGTGGAAAGAATGTTCTTCTCCACAAAGTAGAAAATACTTCCTCCGATAAGGGCGCCTGCAACAGGTGAAATGGCCCAGCTAAGGGCAATACTGATGATTTTTCCCCAGCTTACAGCCCCAGCCCCCACGCTGACAATGCCGAAGCCCACCACAGCGCCAACAATAGCATGAGTAGTGGAGACAGGCAGGCCGAAATGTGTGGCCAGATGTACGCACAGACTGGCTGAGATAAGTGCGGCAAACATTCCAAGCATCAATTTGTCCGGTTCAGTCGCGAACAATGCCGGCTGGATAATTCCTTTGCTGATTGTGCTGGTTACGTGCCCCCCGGCAAGAACAGCTCCAAAGACGTTGGCAATGACGGAGACAAGAACCGCCTGCCGTAATGTCAGTGCCCCCGAACCTACCGATGTCCCCATGGCATTTGCAAGGTCATTGGCGCCGATGTTGGCTGCCATGTAAAAACCGAGCAATGTAGCAATGGATAAGACAACGAGATCAATGTTCATGTTTTTTAACCGAAGTGATAATTTTATTGCGAGGTATCATTTTAGCCTTTTGAAAATATTATCGCATACGGGCAATCCGGTATAGGCTGTCTCACTGTCTGAGAGCGTTAGCGAGCGTTAAGAAAGAACAGTTAAGCAACAAACCTATGCTTTA
>QMMV01000396.1 GCA_003647435.1 Deltaproteobacteria bacterium
CTCAAACTCGAGCCCCTGCCTGCCGGCAGGCAGGTAACTGAGCGTAAAGAAAAAACAGCGCTTAGAAGTTCAAATAACATCCATTCGGTCACGATATCAGTTATCGTCAAGGACGAATATCCACCCTACTGTTTTTTCTCAACGCTCAGTAATGCTCTCAGACAGTGAGCCAGTCTCCAGTCGGATGGCCTGTCCGCAATAATATTTTCAAAAATCTAAACTGATACGCTAATTATAATCGCAAGGTATGAATTAATCAAGGAAAAGCTTGGTTATCCTTTTCTGGTACGTCAGCGGGTTATAGCTTTCCAAAAAAAAGGTTTTATGCTAAATAAAAGGCAGTCGAGTTATTGAGTTGGAAACGGTGACCAAAAGCAGAATTTATGTATCGCTTTAGCCCTTTCAAAAAACAGAGATTTTCAAAAACCTCACTTGTTGCGAATTTATGTAAAATTACCCTGTGAATCGAATTATTTGCATTGCAAATCAAAAGGGAGGGGTGGGCAAAACTACCACGGCTGTAAACCTTGCTGCTGCCCTTGCCGTGGCCGAGCGTAAAACGCTCCTTGTGGATTGCGACCCGCAAGGAAATGCTACGACTGCTGTTGGTATAAACAAGGCGGAACTCTCCGTAAATCTGTATCACGGTCTCATTGAAAAAGAGTCTGCAAGCAAACTCATCCTGGACACAGAACTCACCTTCTTGAAAATCCTTCCGGCCCGCATCGATCTCATTGGCGCCGAAGTAGAACTAGTCTCAAGTAAAAATCGGGAGATGAGACTTAGAAGCCTCCTTCTGCCGATTTTCGAGGAGTATGGATACATCCTCCTTGATTGCCCCCCTTCTTTGAGTCTTCTGACCGTCAATGCTCTGGTTGCAGCTCATAGTCTCTTGGTTCCGCTTCAATGCGAATTTTATGCGCTGGAAGGTCTTGGCCAGCTATTGCGGACGTACAGGCGGATCAAAAAACAACTGAATCCCGGGCTGGCTATTGAAGGGATACTTCTAACCATGTTTGACAGGCGCAACAACCTTTCGCACCAGGTTGCCGCAGATGCCGAGAAATACTTCAAGGATCTGGTTTTCAAAACTCGAATACCAAGAAATGTCAGGCTGGCTGAGGCACCCAGCTTCGGGAAGCCGATTCTTCTCTACGATATCACCTCCCAGGGGGCCCAGAGTTATCTGGCTCTGGCCAAGGAAATCATCAATAGCAGGGGGGCACGTCATGCCTAAGAGACAGGTATTAGGCCGGGGGCTCGATGCTTTGATTGCCGATGTGGACACATCGGACCTGGAGCCGCAGTCTTTTTCCTATTGTGACATTAACATGATTCAGCCCAATCCCTATCAGCCGAGGCAGACTTTCAGCGAACGAGACTTAGAGAGCCTCGCAACTTCGATCAAGGAAAAAGGGATCATCCAGCCTCTTGTGGTGCGAAGAGGTCCGGCCGGCTATGAGCTCATCGTGGGAGAACGTCGCTTGAGAGCGGCCCGTATGGCGGGGCTTGTGAAGGTTCCGGTGGTAGTCAAGGATGTCTCTGCGGGGGAAATGCTTGAGACTGCGCTGGTGGAAAACATTCACCGGGAGGACTTAAATCCTCTGGAAAAGGCGGAAGCGTACTATCGGCTCACGAAAGAGTTTGGCCTCACTCAAGATGAGGTATCCAGACGTGTTGGGCAGGACCGCTCAACCGTTGCGAATTTCTTGCGCCTCCGAAATCTGCCGCCCGAGATCCAGGCAGACATTGTTAACAATACCTTAAGCATGGGTCATGCGAGGGCGTTGCTGGGGGCAAAAACTCCAGATCATCAAAAAGCAGTATGGCGCCGTATCGTTTCAGAGCATCTTTCGGTAAGGGCAACAGAGGCCCTGATCAAGAAAAAGAAGGCAGCAAGGAAAAAGCCAGGGAGGGCAAGGCCTGTCTCGTCAGAAGATATCTACTTTGAAAGCTTAGCCCAGGACCTTACTCGCCATCTTGGCAGAAAGGTTAAGATTGTTCGGACAGAAAAGTGTGGAAAGCTTGAAATGGAATTCTATGGCAATGATGATCTTGAGCGTCTAATATCCCGCCTGAAAAACACATAGTAATCTGCCATGTCCCTTCATATCATTATAGATGGCTATAATCTGATTCGCCGGTCCCCTACCCTGAGCAGTATCGAGCAGTGGAGTTTGGAGGAAGGAAGGGATGCGTTGATCGATCGTTTATCTTCGTACAAGAGTGTGAAACACCACCCGATTACCGTGGTCTTTGACGGTACGCATGCTGATAGTTGCCTGGAGCGAAAAACAGCATGGAAGGGGATCGATGTTGTTTTTTCGCGGAGGGGCGAATTGGCCGACACCGTGATAAAGCGCATCGTGGCCAGAGAGCGCGAGAGGGCGGTTGTGGTGACGTCTGACAGGGATATAGCGAACTTTGCCGAAGGACACGGCGCCACAATAATGGACTCTATTGAATTCGAGAAGAAGATAGAGATGGCAACGCAGATGGAACGAATGATGGGCGATACCGGCGGGGAAGACGAAGTTGGCTGGGTGCCGACTACAAAAAAGAAGGGGCCTGCACGCCGTCCGCCCAGGCAAAAGCGTAAGAAACGTGCCAGAGAATCAAAGCTTTGAACTTAGTTCGCTTTTCGAGACCTTTGCACAACCACCCTTTTCACTCCTCTGTATGAACTTTTTGACCCATCCATGGGCGGGCTTGCTTGCTAAATCCCAAAAAACAGGGCCTGACGGCCTCAAACAGTTTGGGA
>QMMV01000397.1 GCA_003647435.1 Deltaproteobacteria bacterium
GATATTCCGCGAAAGGGCGAGCAACATAGCAATGGTGTGTTCGGCTGTGGTTACTACATTTCCAGTTGGAGTGTTCATAACCACAATGCCCCGTCTGGTGGCCGCCGGGATGTCCACGTTGTCAAGACCGATCCCCGCCCGGCCTATTACCTTCAGGCTGGTGGCTGCCCTGAGAAGATCCTCGGTAACCTTGGTGGCGCTCCTTATGACCAGTGCGTCATAGTCCGCAATAATCGCTTTCAGTTCTTCTGGAGGGAGCCCTGTCTTGACATCAACATCAATATCAGTTGCTTCCTGAAACATCTTGATTCCGATATCTGCCAGTTTGTCACTCACCAGAACCTTCATTCTTGCTTCTCCTTTTTCCGTCATTATCAAAAATTTTTGTAACAATTTAGCTTTTTGAAAAGAGCTAAGATGTTACGAATATTTCTACTTTCAAAACAGATATCTTGTCAAGAGCGGGTTGAAGCGAATCATCGCTTTTTTTCTTGACTACTGTCGTGTTTCCTTTATACCTTGACTGCGAAACTTGGGTAAGGAGGCTCGGATGAAAGGAAGAATCTATAATTTTAACGCAGGGCCGGCCGCTCTTCCCTTGCCCGTTTTAGAAGAAATTCAGGCAGAGTTTTTGGATTTCAAGGGCTCAGGGATGTCGATTACGGAGGTGAGCCATAGATCGAAATGGTTTGATGTCACGATCAACGATGCCGTTGCCAGGGTAAAAAGGCTCCTTAAACTCGACGAAAACTTCCATGTGCTCTTTCTGCAAGGGGGGGCAAGCTTGCAGTTTTGCATGGTTCCCATGAACCTGCTCAGAGAAGGTGAGTCAGCCGACTATGTGAACACGGGCATATGGGCTGCCAAGGCAATCAAGGAGGCTCAGATTCAGGGCAAGAAGGCCAATGTCGTCGCCTCGTCTGAAGACAGTAATTTTTCTTACATTCCGGCAGACATCCATTTCAACCCTGATGCTGCATACGTTCACATTACTTCCAACAACACCATAAGGGGGACGCAGTGGCCATCTTTTCCCGACACAAAAGGTATCCCTCTGATTAGCGACATGTCTTCTGATATCATGAGCCGCTCTTTTGACCCTTCTCCTTTTGGCCTGATGTATGCCGGAGCCCAAAAGAACCTCGGTCCAGCAGGAGCAACCCTTGTAATCATTCGACAGGATATGCTCGATCGCGTGCCTCAGCACCTTCCCACCATGCTCAAGTACACAACCTATGCAGAGAAGAACTCGATGTTCAATACCCCTCCCTGTTTTGCAATCTATGTCATCGGCCTGGTACTGAAATGGCTGGAAGAATCTATAGGGGGAGTCGACAAAATGGAAACACTCAACCGGCAAAAAGCCTCTCTTTTATATCAGGCGATTGACAGAACAGACTTTTACAGGGGTACAGCGGATAAGGAGTGTCGTTCTTTGATGAATGTAACCTTCCGCCTGCCGAGTGAAGAGCTTGAAAAAAAGTTTGTAAATATTGCCCTTGAAAACGGCCTGGGGGGGCTGAAAGGCCACCGTTCGGTAGGAGGTTGCCGGGCTTCAATCTACAACGCCACGGATCTTGAGGCCGTAAAGGCCCTGGTCGATTTTATGGAAGAGTTTGAGCGCAGGAATGGATAAGGTCTCTCGCCTATTTTGCTCCTGGAAAGAATATCATCCACGCTCCTAACAAAACGAACAGTACCCCGGCCCCTGTCCTGACATAATTGGCTGGAATAAATCTGCTCAATCCCTCTCCAAAAGATACCGCTAACAGCGAGGTGAGAACCAGAGCGGCAGCAGAGCCAAGGAACACGGCCAGCCTTGGCTTGTTTTGAGCAGCAAAAGAAAGGACCGCCAGCTGGGTTTTGTCTCCGATTTCAGCAAGGAAAATCATCCCAAAAGTCGTCAGTAGTACCTTCAGGTCCATGTTTTGTTTTCCTTTCAACCCGCGTCAATTTGCCGAAGGATATGCGGGTAACCGTTCATCGCCCCTCTCACTTGCGGCAAATCGTGGTGGTGGGGTGAGCGGTTACGTCTGAATGGTTTTCAAAGGCCTTCTTTCTGTTGGCCTATATCACCGGGCCCTGGTTTATGTCAACAGGCTGTGTCATTGCAAAGAAATCCTGATAATTTGTACCAAGTAAGGCGGCCTTAAGAGGGCAATTTTGAGGCCGAAATCAGGCTTATTTGGAAACGCCAACCAGTTGAAGGGAAGCATCGGTGGAGGAAAAGCTTGACAGGTTTTCCGGCATATGTCATCAAATATTATGATGAGCATGCCACCGAATAACACCTCTGATCACGCTCCTCCTCATAAATGCGATTACGTAGTTTTTTTATGCCACCTTAGCAGAAGCTACTGATAATCTCCCAATTTTTTCCGTTGGCCTCAATGCCTGCACCAGAAGGATAATGGAAAGTGCGTGATAAGAGTGGCAAAGGCAATTAACAGGGGGGTGTCTCGGGCAGTTGGGCTGCAGATGCTAAAGGAGGCGTTTGCATAACTCCTTTGAACGGCCATTATGAACTTTTGGGGCACATGTCTGGTCTTTTTGGTTTGTCTGGTTAATCTGGTTGATCTGGTTGATCTGGTTGATCTGGTTTGTTTGGTTGGTTTGGTCTGTTTGCCGGGCGAAGTTCACCCCGTTAAATAGGAGTTCCCTTCGGGAAATTTAACGGGGAGAGCGGCCCACAGCAGCGGGCAAATCCCAAACTGTTTGAGGCCGTGAGGCCCTGTTTTTTGGGATTTAGCGAGCAAGCCC
>QMMV01000398.1 GCA_003647435.1 Deltaproteobacteria bacterium
GAGTTTATCCGCCTGTCACTGGGTGGTGTCCGGGACGAGGCTGAAATCCGCGGACACAGGCGCACATATATCGGGGCAATGCCGGGAAAGATCATCCAGTGCCTGAAAAAGGCCAAGGTCAATAATCCTGTTTTTTGCCTCGATGAGGTAGATAAAATGAGTATGGACTTTCGAGGTGATCCTTCGGCAGCATTGTTAGAAGTCCTCGACCCTGAGCAAAATTATGCATTCAACGATCACTATCTTGACGTTGATTATGATCTTTCCAATATCCTTTTCATTACCACAGCCAACAATCTGCATGGCATTCCGCTCCCTCTCCAGGACCGCATGGAAATCATACGATTACCCGGCTATACCGAGGATGAAAAGCTGCAAATTGCTCTGAGATTTTTAGTCCCCAAGCAAACCGAGATGAATGGGTTGTCCGATCAGAACATTAAATTTACCAGCAACGCCCTCATGCTGATAATCCGCCGTTATACGCGCGAGGCCGGAGTGCGAAACCTCGAACGCGAGATCGCTGCCATATGCAGAAAAGTGGCTCGAAAGATTGCAAAAGAAGGTCGGAAAAAGCGCATTAATATCACAGCGCGTTCCGTACAACACTACCTCGGCGTACCGCGCTACAGGTATGAGCAAGCGGAAGAACAAGCCGAGATAGGGTTGGCCACGGGGATGGCCTGGACGCAGGTCGGCGGCGAGCTTCTTGCCATTGAGACTGTCATCATGCCCGGGAAGGGAAAGCTGACAGTCACAGGAAAATTAGGAGAGGTGATGCAGGAATCTGCCCAGGCTGCCCTTAGTTATGTTCGCTCCAGAGCAACCAGATTAGGATTGGATGAACAATTTTATCGCAAGATCGATGTCCACGTGCACGTCCCTGAAGGAGCAACACCAAAGGATGGGCCATCTGCAGGGATAACCATGGCAACATCGATAGTATCTGCGCTGATTAAAAGACCGGTGCGCTCTGATCTGGCAATGACCGGAGAGATTACCCTGCGGGGCCGGGTTCTGCCCATCGGGGGGCTAAAGGAAAAGATCCTGGCTGCACACCGTGGCGGCATATCTCATATTATTATTCCGGAAGAAAACAGGAAAAATTTGAAAGACATCCCAGCAAATATACTTAAGCAGTTCGATATTACTCCCGTACGCCACATGGATGAAGTTCTCAGTTGTGCCATTATTCTCGAACCGGGCGAGACGCTTTTTAAAAAACCTGAGGAGATTGTCTCGCCGGAGGCAATCCCCCAGCACAAAGGAACACTGGAACCGCTTAGAATGAATTAATGTCTGTTTTCCACACATTTCGCTTGACACTGCATGCGCTCTTCGTTATTCGGAATGAGACTCGTTGCTGCAAGTTCCGATTCAGAAATAATGATTGTGCGGGCGGGTAGCTCAGAGGGGAGAGCGCCGGCCTTACAAGCCGGAGGTCACAGGTTCAATCCCTGTTCCGCCTACCATGTTTCCTCAAAGGGTTGAATGGTTAAACGGGAAACTTGTCGTTAGAAATTTGACTGTTCAACGAGTAAACTATTTGACTGATAACCAATCAAAACACCGGGGGCGTAGTTCAGCTTTGGTTAGAACGCCGGCCTGTCACGCCGGAGGTCGCGAGTTCGAGTCTCGTCGTCCCCGCCAGTAAAATCAAGGGGTTAGCTTATGGCGGGCTGTTGCCCAAATCCCTTTTTGCCTGGTCTAAAACGCTTTTTGACAAATCTAAGGCTTGCTACGGGCGATGTCGAAACTCGCCCTCCGGGCTCAAGCAGTTGACATCGCTGATCTTCCGCTTCGCCAAGATTTGTTAGCAAAAAACGTTTTAATGACCGCTCAAAGGAATTTTTGTGTGGGCAACGGCCTGATAGTGGCTGACCCCTTTTTTATCAACCCATTTTCCTCTTGACAGCTCAGAAGCGCCGCAATAATGCGCCGCGGGCTATGCGGAAAGAGCGAGGGAAGCGAGCGATTTCCGCAGAATCAGGATGTATATGGAAGAAACTCTTAGGATAATTTCCAAAGAGCAGAAGCGAAGAGCGTCCAAATGAGGGAACTTGGTTCGCTTCGCTCACAATTGCAATACTGGAACAATGGACACGTAGTGAAGCTTGCGCTCATAATGGGCGCCAAAGGATCTTTATTTTTTCCATCATTCCCTGATCTGGGCTGTAACAGCGCAAACAAATAGCTATAATTTCAATGGCTTATAGAAACTCCGAGACATTTCATTATGGGAAGATTTAAAGAACTGTTCACTACAGCAAAACCGATCATCGGAATGGTTCACCTCCTTCCACTTCCCGGCTCTCCGCACTATGAGCAAGGAGGCATGAAAAGGGTTTTGGAACGAGCGGAAGAAGAAGCATTGATGCTTGAAGAGGCGGGTGTCGATGGGCTTCAGATCGAAAATATCTGGGATTTGCCATACAGCAAACCCGATCGGATAGGTTCAGAGACCGTAGCTGGACTTACAGCAGCAGCCAGTATTGTTATTCAGAAGGTAAAGATTCCGGTTGGGATCAACTGCCACATCAACGGGGTATGTCAGGCACTGGCCGTAGCTGCAGCAGTCGGTGCAAAATGGGTTCGGGCCTTTGAACTGGTAAATGCCTATATCTCAAATAGTGGTATTATCGAGGCTGCAGCACCTGATGCCCTTCGATATCGTAGATACCTAAGGGCCGAGGACATAATGATCTTTGGTGATTTTCATGTAAAACACGGAAGTCACTATATTCTATCGGATCGGTCC
>QMMV01000399.1 GCA_003647435.1 Deltaproteobacteria bacterium
AACAGACATACGGAGCGGACAGGCCATCCAATTGGAGACTGGCTCACTGTCCGAGTTTGAGACGGTCTCCAATCGGATGGCCTGTCCGCAATAATATTTTCAAAAAGCTAAACTGATACGAAAGGTTTTTGCTTTACGGTTCACGGTGAAATCCAGACCACTTCTCACAGGTGACCACTTTCTACTTGGTGGCCATCCTGAAAACGCCGTCCCAGTCTCTTCCCGGCGGGGTGGCCTTGAATTCCCTGCAGCGCTTAAGCATTGTTTGGGCCGGACCGTCATGTGGATTTATCGAAAGGACTCTCTTGAAGTGGCTGATCGCATTATCCCAGTCCTGATTTCGATAGGCATCTAACCCACTTGCATATTCACACGCCGCCGTCCTCACGTTATCATCGATTTCTCCAGGATAGCCGATCACCTCATAAACCACCAAAGGCTCTCCTTTTCCAACCACGCCGATCGTGTCAAGTTCTCGAGCAAAGATCATGCCCTTAGCTGCGTTGTAAGTTGAACTGCTTATCATCATATAGGTTCCATAGATCTTGTTTACGCCCTCGAGTCTTGCGGCGGTGTTGACTGTATCCCCCATCATCGTATAGTCCATTCGGGTTTTGGATCCCATATTCCCGACAACAGCAGAACCCGTGTTGAGGCCAATCCGCATCTTTAGTTGAGGCCGACCTTTGGCCTTCCACATGGCGCGCAATTCAGCAAGCCTCCTTTGCATGTCGACACCTGCCATACAGGCCCTGACTGCATGGTCTTCAAGGATGTTGGGAGCGCCAAAGAAGGCAATAATGGCATCGCCTTCAAATTTGTCCACAGTTCCCTCATAGCGAAGGATAATGTCTGTCATTTCGGTTAAGAACTCGTTGAGTAGTTCCACGAGTTCCGTTGGATTCAGCTTTTCTGAAATGGAGGTAAAACCCTGCACATCTGAAAAAAAGGCTGTGATAACGCGATCTTCACCCCCAAGTACAAGTTTTTCGGGAGACTTGATCAGCTGTTCAACCACACTCGGCGCCAGGTATGTGCTGAACGCGTCTCTGATAAATTTTTTCTGCCTTTCTTCAGTAAGGTACTTATAGGCGGTCAAGGAGACATAGACCAGGACAAGCACGGTTGCCGGATGGACAATGTTCAGCCACGCCCCCCTGTGGCTGAACAGATACTGGCATGTGACGATATAGGCGACAAGCAAACCAATGGCGATCGCCATCCCGGGTAACGCCCTGAGGCGTGGAAGCAACAACCCCGGGATGAGACCCATTAAGCCTATTGCCGCAAGATCAAATATGGTTGCCCAGTTGGGACGCTGGATAAAATCCTGATGCAGGATGTTATCGATGATATTGGCATGGATTTCAAGCCCCGGGAAGACATTGGAAAAAGGTGTAACACGCATGTCGTATATACCCACAGCGGTGGAACCAACGAGAACGATCTTATCTTTGAGGCGTTCCGGGGCTACTCTGTGCCGGAGGATATCAGTAATAGATATGTGCGGAAACGTCCTCGGGCCGCCACGATAGTTCACCATGAATTGGCCTGACTCATTTGTAGGTATTGCGTACTTTCCGATCTGTATCTTTTGTATTCCGTATTCGGCTATCACAAGGGTGGGCAAGCGACCCGTATAAGCCCGAACGGCCTGCACGGCAAGAGGGGCATAAAGGTGTTTCCGGCAGCGCAGGACCAGAGGGACCCAGCGAACCGCACCATCCCGATCGGGAAACATGTTAAAATAGCCTGAGTAACGGGCGGATCTCGCAATGATCCTGATGTTGGATTGCGGCATGAATGCCTCCGGAAATCGCACTTGTTGTGCCCGATCCGATGTATAGCGAATCAGAGAATAACGGGAAGTTCTGGCGTTTTTTATCTGCTGTTTAACGATCTTTTCATCAATGTGCCCGAGTCCCTCGGGGGTCATTTGAAAGAAGTATCCCAACACCACTCTGGCCTTTGACCTTTTGATGACGCTGGCAAAGACGAAATCGTTGTCGGCCTCCTGCCTGGCCTCCTTCAAGTAGAGATCAAGCCTCTCATCTTTGATGCCAAGGCTTCTTATCACATGCTCAAAGTTGGTTACCGCTGCCACCGTGCTGTTTCTGTCAGGCTCTAAGAAGCCTATGTCAAAGGCGATGACCCTGGCACCGCATTCAGATAGTATCTGGACCAGCTGTGTAAATTTGGACCTTGGCCAGACCCATTTTCCCTCATGTTGCAAGCTTTTTTCATCGATCACGGCCAGAACAACCTCCGGCCCGGGGGGCACTTGCCCACGGGAAAGAAATCTCAGGTCAACCGTCTTTAGCTCGACAAGCTCCAGGAAGGGGACATGCCAGAGGTAGGCCGCCATTCCGATTATAATAAGACTGGCGGTGATTGTTACGGAATTGATTCTGAAGAGGTTTTTCAATTTTTTCTCATTCGAGCAGAGTGCTGAACTGATGTACCTATAGGAAATGGATGCAGTAAAGTCAAGCTAAAGCTTTATTTTTATTGACACTATTCCCGGGCACTGGTAGGCTAGAAGGGGTTTTAGTTCCAGCCCGGTTACAACCGGAGATGAAGGATGAAACGAAACAATTCAAGGTTTAATCATACGTATCAGTTTAGATTTTTGAAAATATTATCGCATACGGGCAATCCGGTATAGGCTGTCTCACTGTCTGAGAGCGTTAGCGAGCGTTAAGAAAGAACAGTTAAGCAACAAACCTATGCTTTAGCCTAACTGATGTTGG
>QMMV01000400.1 GCA_003647435.1 Deltaproteobacteria bacterium
GAGGAGACGCCGCTTGTGGTGGACCCCTTTGCCGGAGGCGGGTCTATTCCGCTGGAGGCTTTGCGGCTCGGCTGCGAGGCGTTTGCGAGCGACCTCAACCCGGTGGCCTGTCTCATTCTAAAGGTCATGCTGGAGGACATCCCGCGTCACGGGCCCGAACTGGCCGAGGAGCTGCAGCGAGTCGGCAAGGAGATTAAGGAAAAGGCCGAGAAAGAACTAAAGGATTTTTACCCTGATGATCCTGACGGATCAAAGCCCATTGCCTACCTGTGGGCGCGGACGGTGAAGTGCGAGTCGCCTAACTGTGGAGCCGAGATTCCGCTCATGCGATCATTTTGGCTGTGCAAGAAGGCGAATCGCAAGCAGGCGCTTCGTTACAAGGTCGTCCGCGAACCCTCTCCCCCTGGGAGAGGGCAGGGTGAGGGCAATTATCACCCAACTACTATACCCCGTGATCTTCTCCAATTTGCCCGCAAGTTGCGCAAAGAGCAAACAGACTCCGAAACCAAGATGTGGTATCTTCTCCGCAACCGTCGTCTGGCAGGAAAGAAATTTCGCCGTCAACATCCTATTCCCCCATACGTTGTTGATTTCTACTGTCACGAAGCCGCGTTGGTCGTTGAAATCGACGGGGGGCAGCATGCGACGGACAGGCATCACGACGATGAACGAACGTCGTTTCTGGAAAGAAAGGGTCTGCGAGTAATCAGGTTTTGGAATAACGAGGTACTTCAGGAAATTGAGGCTGTGTTGCAGGCTGTATGGAATGCACTTCAAGAGCCCTCACCCCCGGCCCCTCTCCCAGGGGGAGAGGGGAGAGCTGTTCCCTATGTTGAATTCGAGATCTTTGAACCGAAGTCCGACAAGGAAGTGCCAAATGGAACGGTGACACGTGCCAAGGCCACATGCCCATGCTGCAGGACGGTCCTTCCGCCGGATCGGGTGCGTGCGCAACTGACTGAACAGCTTGGCGGCGCGGACGTAATCTTCGACACAAAGGGCAAGCGTACTGGCGGGGCGCGGATGACAGCAGTGGTGACCTTGCATCCGGGAATACAAGGCCGCCACTACCGTTTGCCGACTGACCGAGACTACCAGGCCGTCTGGAAGGCGCAGAAACGGCTCAAAGCGATTCTGTATGAATGGGAACGCGGCGGTAGGAAGGGAATTTGTCCAGTACCAGATGAGCCCCTGCCGCCAAAGAACACCAACTGTTTCCGCATACCCAACTACGGGATACGGCAGTGGAAAGATATCTCCACAGAACGACAACAACTCGCCCTCAATACACTGGCCGCGAAGCTACGAGAGGAGACAAACGCCAAGAACGGACCCATTCTTGTTGCTCCATTGCTTGGATTGGCCGTGAGTAGATGCTCTGATTTTAATTCCAGTTTAAACAGCTGGGCGGCAGGTGGCGAGTTTGTGCGAAGCACTTTCGCGCGCCAGGCACTTTCGATGGTTTGGGATTTCTGCGAAACGATGCCTCTCACTACGGAGTCTGGTGGCTTCAGCGGTGCTCTAGCATGGGTAGAGCGTGTGACTGAGGGCCTAGTTTCTTTGAAGGGAAGTAGAGGACAAGTTGAACAAGCGGATGTATGTAAATCGCCACTGCCTGATGAAACGGTGTCTATTTGGTTCACCGATCCTCCCTACTATGACGCTGTAGGCTATGCGGAACTCTCCGACTTCTTCTTCGTGTGGCTCAAGAGAGGACTGCAAGGGCACCCGCTGTTGAGGGACCCATTTGATCCGAATAATCCTCTTGTTCCGAAAACTCGCGAATGCGTTCAGGACGAGCATTACATTTCAGTAAATGGCAAACCTAAAAACCGCACTTTTTTTGAAGACACAATGGGATCTGCTTTCGGAGAAGGACGCAGGGTCATTCGCGAAGATGGGTTGGGGAGTGTCGTCTTTGCCCACAAAACAACCGAAGGGTGGGAAGCACTGCTCGCAGGGATAATCCATGGCGGTTGGACAATTACGGGCTCATGGCCAATTGCTACGGAGAGACCCGGTCGCTTACGTTCTCAAGAATCCGCCGCCCTAGCGACAAGCGTCCATCTTATTTGTCGTCCGCGTCCGGACGACGCTCCCATAGGAGATTGGGCGGATGTATTGCGCGAGTTGCCTAATCGGGTCGGCGACTGGATGGAGCGGCTCCAGGATGAGGGTATACGCGGCGCGGACCTGGTCTTCGCCTGCATCGGCCCGGCGCTAGAAATCTTCAGCCGCTACTCCAAAGTCGAAACCGCCGAAGGCCGCGAGGTAGAACTGGCGGAATACTTGGAGAAAGTCTGGGAGGTCGTCGGCCGCACGGCATTGGAACAGGTGCTCGGCACTGCCGAGGCAAAGGCGCGTAACGGCGCGGCCGGGGCCGTCGAGGAAGACGCGCGACTTACGGCGCTCTTCCTCTGGACTCTCCAGAGTACAAACGGCGAAACGAGTAACGGCGACGCCAAAGCTGAAAACGACGAAGACGTCGCACCCCGTGGAAAAACCAAGGGTTACAGCCTTGTCTTCGACGTGGCGCGTCGTTTCGCTCAACCCCTGGGCATCGACCTGCCCAAGTGGGAAGGTCGTATCATCGAGACGAAAAAAGGGGTGGTGCGGCTCATGGCCGTCTCTGAGCGAGCCAAGCAACTCTTTGGCACTGCCGGGATTGAATCTGCCGTCGAAGAGCTGTTCTCAACACCCTCAAGCGGTCAAATGGTTCTTCCAGGGTTTGAAGAGCTGGCAGCAAAAC
>QMMV01000401.1 GCA_003647435.1 Deltaproteobacteria bacterium
ATATTAAACCATTCGATAGTCGTATCATCCGTAAAATCATAATCGAATCGCAAGAAAAAGCGGTGGTTATCTGATGTTACTTCTTTTACGTAGCTGTCGCCCTCAGTCCCGTCATAGGCTAAATTGTAAGACAATTTTCCAACTCGCCCTAAAGTACCTGTTTGATAATATTGTCGGTCGTATCTGGCTACTCCAAGGCCCACGTATGATTCAGGGGTCTCGGTTCCTTTCTTGGTGCGTATGTTGATCGCCCCGATAACCGCATTCCCTCCGTAGAGAGCCGAGGATGGTCCGCGCAAAATCTCCACCTGCTTCGTAGCACGGATAGGAACGTTCTTTGTGGTGATAAAGTCCTGATAGTTCAGGTCTTTCAGGGGTATTCCATCAACCATTTGAATTACGTAGTTATATGCATCTTTGAAACCGCGTATCTCAAAATTAATATTTCCACAAGCCTCGTCCTCAGCCGGATTGACATGAATACCGGTAACGTGCTTTAAACTTTGACCAATAGTTGGTTCACCAGTTTTCAATAGATCTTCAGTTGTCATAACCGAAATGGCCTGCGGAACACGAGCTACCTCTTCCTCCGTCTTTGTTGCTGTCACCACGATTTCTTCTAACTTTATTACAGAATAGCCCTCAGTCTCTTCTGATTCCTTGGCTTCCTCGGCAAAGCTGAACATAGGAACAATAAGAATCAGAACCCCTGCCAGAATAACAATGAGCTTGAAACCTTTCATCACATGCCTCCTAATATTGTATTGCATTTGTCTTTCTATGAAGGCCGCGCAACATAGCCCCTTTTATTAATTTAAAAAATCTATTACAGGCATGCTTCAAAGTATAGTTATCAAATTGTTATATTTTGAGTCCATCCAGAGGCCCAGGATGTTTGAGAGGGACACTACAAAAGGCACATGATTCCGAGGGGAAGCCTTGCCAGGTACAACCTGATCAGAGGAATGAAGTCTGTAACCGTGGTTCATTATGGCTGGGACAGGATCTGTCAGAGCAGAGAGAGGCAATTTTCTTAGAGAGGCTAACGGGTTCTTTTTCTAATATATCGTGGTTAAAAAACGGGAAACGGTCTTCGAAAAAGCGCTCGGAAAACAATAGCTCATGCCTGGCATTGCAATTGGTTTTGCGAAACAGATTATTTACATGTAAACGAACCGCGCTGTGTGTGATATTCAATCTGTCCGCAATTTCCTTATCCGTAAGACAGAATGTCATCATAAAGAATATCTTGATTTGCATACGCGTGAAATTAGACGCCCAATATTCATAAGCCCATGGCAAAAGAGAGAGAAGATGACTTTGATTCAATGCCTTATCACGAAAATCTATATATATGCTTCTGGGGAACCAGAAATCAAAAACAGGGCCTTTAAGAAATTTTACAAATTGCCTTTCCCATCCCTTCTCGAGACTGATCATGTTCACCGGCTTATTCTCAAGAAGGTCATTCCCATCACATTTTGGGTTCAAAAATAGGCAGAACACAATATTGTCAAAAGTTGGTACGAAATCATCCATCCTGTCAATTATAGTTAGATCCGGCTCTATCTTTTTTGTCTTTTTCATATGATTGGGGTCGGATCGGTGAACATGGTAAAAACATGTGTGAGGGGATTGCTCTTTCAGGATCTTCTGCAACCTGTTAGCCATCATCAGGTTGTCGCTGATCAGGGCAACCCTTTCTCTTGGACGCTCCACAAAACCGGAAAGTCCCTTATAATGCAGCAAAGGATAGTGGTCCATGGCCCTTTCACGGGTAAAGATATTCAATTCCGAGAAACTGTATAAATCCAGTTTTTGATAAAGGCGGTGAAGGTACATGCGCATGGTCTTGTAACCAATGCCCATCCTCCTTGCCACCGCGTCGGGATTCAGATAGTAGCGGCAGAACAAAAGCGTTTCGACCTCTCTGGGGGTAAGTTTTGGCGTTGTGGTGTGGATATGATTGAAAAAGGGATAACTCCCCAGTGACTCATGCACAAGAGCATTTAAGATTTCCCTCCGAAACCACAACTCGCCGTTGATTATCTTTTTCAAGGCCAGATAAGTATGTTCAAAGGAATCATCCTTGAAGAGAATGCCTGGAAAACCCTTCCGCAGATACAAAAGCTCCCTATGGCGTTGGGGAAAATCCATCAGCATAATCGTACGCCTTACAGCACCGACGGAGCGCAGTTTGTTAATACAACCATAAACGTCGTATAGGATCAGGTTTTCGTCCAAGAACAGGCAATCAGATTGCTTAAGCTTTGCAGATCCAACAAATGATAAGAAGTCTCCTGTTGAGCCATGCAAGCTGACATGATCAATGTGGTAGGCAAGTTTGAGAGTAAGTTCTTCGACTGGATCGGATTTATAAGTAACAGAACTTTTCATCATAAATATGCCAACTTATAGCCTGTATCGGCCCAGGTTATTTGGCAGTGGCGGAACACAAAGACAAGGCACTGGAACTCCTTGTACTTTTGGCCTCACCAATCGACCGGAGATGAGGCTCTTTGGCTTGCAGATGATTTGCCACATAGTCCCGCACGGCCTCTTCCAGCGATCGGAAATGCAGCGGACAACCTGTTTTCTTGAGTTGTTCCATACTTGCCTGAGTGAAATACTGGTAGCTTTCATGCAGGGCTTCAGGCATAACGATGTACTTGATTTGAGGCGGATGTCCCATGGCGGTAAAGAGCGCTTGGATAAGATCGTTCCAGGAACGTGCCCGGCCTGATCC
>QMMV01000402.1 GCA_003647435.1 Deltaproteobacteria bacterium
TCCTTTTAATGTCATTCTGTTTCATGAAATCGATCTTCCGTCTTGCCAGGATCTTTGTTGCCTCATCGTTGCCTGTAAACAACCCCCAGTCCACGGACTCCCAGTTTTCAGAGGGCGAGGTCCAGTTTTCGCGGGCTGCGTAGAATATCTTCCACCACCATTTCATGTCGTCGTTGTCAGCAAACACCTCCTTGGAATTGGGCCAAAAGACTATATCAGCACGTTTTTTATCAATTGGGACATAAAATCCCGGGCACTCCTCTCTCTCCAGTTCTTGGCCCAAGTCTGCCATGAGGTAAAAATAATCTGCCTTGGGAATGCTCATGTTGTTCCCAGTGGCCAAAACCGCCTCCACACCCTTGTGAACGACCCCAGGGACCTGATCGCGCGGCCTCAGACCCTTCATCTTTTTCATGAGAGATACGATGTCAACTCCCATGGGACACGCATAGACACAACGTCCGCAACCGGTGCAGAGCCAGGGAAAATCAGAGGAGACAACCTCTTCCACCATGCCTAATACAAGCATCCGGAGGATCTTTCTGACATCAAGACCCTCCAGGTCCGGTGTGCCCGTGGCCGGGCAACCGCCGGAACATGTGCCGCAAGTAAAGCAGGTGTTCAGGTTGTAGTTGCTGAAATAATCTTTGAGCTCTTCATTCACTTTCCGGATTCTAATTTTTTCCATCTCTCATCTCTTTTTCAACACCCTGACATCGCCGGTCCGCATAGTGAATCCGATTGTATCAAGGTGTTCTAAGACAGGTACTCCCCCTGTTCGGCCGAATCCCAGTATTTCTTTGGAATCATGAAGTGTTAGACTACCTTTTTCAACGATGTGCTTTCTTATCTTTTCTTTGATTTTATCCATCTTTTTTGGGGAAATGAACCGGCCATTGTTGAGCCGTGTAAGTTGGTTTTGAGAACAAAGAAAAAGCGCCAATTTCCGGATTTCCTCTCTGTCATAAATTCTCTTGTAAGCCTGCCAAAATCTATCCACGCTGAAGGGAGCATATCCAGTGTGGTCCGCAAAGTTAAGCATATCCTCAATGATCTGTTGCTGTTCACTGCTTGGCCGCGGAACAAAACCAGGCAAGCGGACCGATTCACTTTCAACAACAATTTTCCCTTTTAGTTGAAGTTCCTTCAATATCTCATCAAAGACGCAGGGGTGAAGCCCCTGGGCAAGTCTTTCCCGTATCTCTTTCTTAGAGATATATGACTTGAGAGGATTTGCCTGATGGGTTTTCTCCAGAACTTGGAGCATCATCTCCTTGAGCTCCGAGTATCGCATCAGGCTGAAGTAGCCGTCCCCACCAAAATCGATGAGCAATTTTTTGCCTGCCATGCCTTTGAGGACCTTTTTAACCTCGTCTTCAGGAAATCTGGTCCTGCCGACAATATCTTTCACCTGAAGGGGACGATCGATTGTATCAGCCAACAAATTCTCAATGGCACTCGCTATGTCCTGCCTGTCCATTGCCTCAAGGAACCGGATAGTGTCTGAATGTGCACGCCGGAATTTTCTATCGGTTATATCGAGCACCATTCCCCCGCCTATAATAGTCTGTGGATTCATGGTGCAGACCACGTAGCGATCGCGAGGCAGTGGTGCAGCCTTGTCCAACAGCCTGAACTGAACCATGGCCTGTTGGCCGGGTTTCAAGACGTCTTGTTCCATGAATACCATCAGGGCATTTGATGCCGCTGTTCCGGTGTAAAATCTGACTCTTGTTCGATTTTTCAATGGTCTCTTCTGATCTGACAGGTAGTGAAAACAGCCGTTGATCAAATAGCTGGCCCTCAGCATCCCTGTATCCGCCAGAACCATGCCTCTTTTTATCTCATTAAGCTTGACGTTTGGAAGATTGATGCCTACGCGCGGGCCTGCATAGGCCATGTCGACCTTTTGATGATGAACCTGAAGATAACGGACCTTGGTTTTTCTGCCGGTTGGATATATCTCTATCATATCCTCTGTGCCGATCTTGCCTGACAAGATGGTCCCTGACACCACGGTGCCGTATCCTTTGATCCCCCGCAGTTGATCGATATACATCCTAAAGGGGGCATTTGGATCTTTTCCGCAAGCATCCTTGCATTCTTCCTCCAGGGCATTTAAGACAGCCTCCTTTCCTTGCCCGTCCACGGCCGAAAAGGGAATAACCGGCCGGCCTTCGAGAAAGGAGCCTCTTACAAGTTCACGGACTTCTTCCACAGCCATCTCCAGAATTTCTCTATCAACTAGGTCGGCTTTGGACAGAACCACAACTCCGCCTTCACAACCGGCAAACTTGAGGATTTCCAGGTGCTCTTTTGTTTGAGGCATCACACCATCATCGGCAGCTATCACAAGGACAGCAATGTCCGTCACGGTGAGTCCACGGATTGTATTCTTAAAGAAGTTTTTGTGCCCCGGAACATCCACAAAGGCAATCTTCCTCCCCGAAGGGAGGACATAAGGGGCTATGCCTGATTCAATGGATATGCCGCGCTCTTTTTCCTCACGCAGCCTATCTGTATCCACACCTGTCAAACATCTTACAAGAGAAGTCTTGCCGTGATCAACGTGCCCTGCGATCCCAACAATCACAAACTTTGCCATTGTCATGATTCCACTGAAAAAAGTCCTGAAATATGATTCCGCTCAAAAAGCCCAAGATGCAAGGCGCGAAATTTTCCAGGAATAAGGCGTACTTAGCGTACGTCGCAATGACTGGAAAATTGAAGCAA
>QMMV01000403.1 GCA_003647435.1 Deltaproteobacteria bacterium
TATGAATATGAGCGGCCGGCGGTAAGTGCAATAGATGAATTGGCACCTGCTAACCATTTTTACGCGGGTGGAAGAAAGGTGCTAATTGATCAGGTAAATATGGATATCTCAAAGATTGAGACGTGGCGTTTTTGTAATAATTGTTCACACATGGAGCTTGAGGTTGAACAACCGGAAAAGCAGGTATGTCCCCATTGTGGAAGTCCAATGTGGGCTGATGCTGGGCAGAGGCGCCAGATGCTTCGAATGCGACAGGTATTTGCAACAACATCAGACAGGGACAGCCGGATCGGAGATGAAAACGATGACCGAGAGCCCAATTTCTATGTCAAGCAAATGCTGGTTGATTTTGAGAGCAAGCATATTACCAATGCTTACAAGATAGACAGTGATGAGCTTCCATTTGGATTTGAATTCTTGTCCAAAGCCACATTCCGGGAGGTCAATTTCGGAGAGAAAGGTGAAGGTGGTGAGAATCTCACCATCGCTGGCGTAGAGATGCCTAGAAAAGGGTTTAAGATTTGCTACAGGTGCGGAAAAATTCAGACCTCGAAGGACGAAATCAGACATGCACTAACATGTCCAGTGCGTGAGCAAGATTCAGAAAAAAATGTTGTCGATTGCATTTATTTATACAGGGAGTTTTCATCTGAGGCCATACGCATATTGCTCCCATTAACGACCTTTTCAGGACCTGAGAAAAAACTGCATTCATTTATCGCAGCACTTCACCTTGGCCTGAAGCTCAAATTTGGCGGCAATATCGATCATATTAGAACCACTATCTATGACGAACCTGTGGAGGATTCGGGTTACAGGAAAAAATATGTTGTGCTCTTTGATACGATTCCTGGAGGGACTGGTTATTTGAAACAATTGATGCGTGACGCAAAACAAGTGCTTGAAGTCTTCGAGATGGCCCTAAACGCTCTCAAATCATGCTCATGCAACAAGGATCCCAGTAAAGACGGATGCTATCGCTGTCTATTTGCTTATCGGACCAGTTATAATATGGAAGAAACGTCACGAGACACAGCCATTGAGCTTCTTTCCAGCATTTTGGAGCATAAAAATCAACTGGTCAAAACAGATACTCTCAAGAGCATAAAAGTAAATGTACTTTTTGATAGTGAGCTGGAGGCTAGATTTATTGAAGCCCTAAGGCGTATGAGACGTGAAAATAAAGATATAACCCTGAGCAAAGAGCTGGTTAACGGCAAGCCTGGCTACTTTATGAGGATTGGTAACCGGGCATACTATATCGAACCGCAGGTGACATTAGATGCTAATGAAGGAGTCAATGTCCCATCCAAGGCGGATTTTGTTTTTCAGCCTGCTCGTACACAGGAGGGTATTAAACCCATAGCGGTTTTCACTGATGGTTATATGTATCATAAGGATAGGATCGGCCAAGACATGGCCCAGCGTATGGCCATCGTTCACAGCAAGAAATACCATATTTGGTCATTAACATGGAAAGATGTGGAAAATTGTTATCACCCGCAGGGGAGCTACTACCGCGACTACATAAGCCCAAGCGGATCACCTAATGGAAGTAACTTTTCTGTGCTTCTTGACGGCTTTGGTCTCGATCAGTTCAGAAAGATTCATCTTGAAAATAGCTTCTACTGGTTGATTGAATTTCTCCGTGAGCCAAATGAGAAGCTGTGGGAGCTTTATGCCTTTGTGCACGGACTGATAAAGACTGATTATAATCGCTTTGGTACCCAGGAGGGGCTCCGGGCTTGGCTGGAGGCGGGAAAGCGGCATTTTTCCGAAGAGATTTATGATCTGGTTAATGATACTGAGGTTCCGTGCCTCTATGGATTATTCGAGCCCGATGAGGCAGGGGACGAGGCCCCTTTAAGTTTGTATGTGAAGGTTAATCAGTCCGCAGTCAGACCAGGGAATGTAGAAGGCATGAGGGTTGCTTGCATTCTCAATGACCAAACAGAAAACAGGGACAAGGAAGAATTTGAGTCAATCTGGAATGGCTACCTGAGGTTGTACAATTTATTTCAGTTTATCCCTCATTCCTATTTTGTAACACAGATAGGATTATCCCAAAATGCGTATGAGAATCTTTACCTTGGACGAGAAGTGCATCCCGAGATGCCAGAGGAAAAGACAAAAGATGTTGCGTGGGCAGAGGCCATTGAGTTAACAGACGCGAGCCTTCATGATTTATTAGGCCGGTTGATGAAAGATGAATGGCCAGCGCCCGAAGTTGGTTATGAATTCATTGATAAGAAAGGAGAAATTATTGCCACCGCAGAACTGGCTTGGCCCGAGCTCCGCATAGCCTTTATGCATGAAGGAGAAATGGATTTCCTCAAGACAATTGAGCAGATGGGATGGACGGCATTGCCATTGGCGGATGTATTGGCAGCCCCTGATTTGTATGCATCAATGAACAAGCCTTAAGAAGAAAGGTGCAAATTGTGATGAGCAAGAAGAAGATAACGATTGCGATTGCCTCAGATTTTCTCACAGCTTTCTCAAGAATTCCCCGAAAACAACAAGGGAAGGTATTAGATTTTATAAATAAATTCAGATCTAATCCGTCAATGCCAAGCATCCATTACGAGAAAATTCAGCACGCAAAGGATCCAAATCTGCGATCTGTGCGAATTGATCAGGTCTACAGGGGTATTGTCCTGAAACCTGAGAAGGGCAACGCATATATGCTGCTGTGGGTGGACCATCATGATAAGGCCTATCAA